>CAYXRQ010000049.1:0-4178 GCA_964466765.1 uncultured Bifidobacterium sp.
AAGGACAAGGAGGCGCCGATCTTCGGTGTCGCCGACCTCGGCATCGTGGGTGACGCACTGAAGGTGGTCCCGAAGCTGATCGAGGCGCTGAAGGGTCGCTGACCCGCGCATCCCGTTCACGGAAAGGAGCCCCGGCCTCGCGGCCGGGGCTCCTTCGTTTTCCCGGCGCTGCCCGTGCCAGGTGTCAGACGAAGTCGTCAGCGGCGAGCAGACACGCGACGCCCTCGTGCGGGTCCTCCAGCGCGAGGCGCAACGACCATTCGCCGCCCGTGGCGTCGTCCGTGCCCGCGAACACCGCACAGCGCAGTGACGAGACGACCGCACCGAGTTCGTCATGGGTGAACGACTGCCTGTCGACAAGGCCCGCGAAGGTGGCGAGGAACCACCATGCGTTCGACCGCCCCGTCGCGAGACCTCGCCGCCGGCCGTGGGCGCCCCCGGATGCACCGGCCCATGCCAGCAACGAGAGCGCGTCAGCCGGCGTGACCGGCGAGAGCGTGAGTTTGTCTCCCGCAAGTGCGAGAGCGTCCTCGATGCCGCCCTCCACCACTGCGCACTGTGCCGTCCCGTTCGACTGGGACGTCCACGGCTCCACGAGCATCCTGAACGCCGAGACCGTGTCGTCGTCCCCGAGAATCTGCGGACTGGTCGCCGGCGGTGCTGCCGCCACGTGCGGCCGCGGCAGCAGCGGGGCAGGAGAGTCGACACCGTCGTCGCCGTAACCCGCTGTGACGTACGTCGGCTCCCAGGGCTGGAGCGCGAACGGCATGTCGAGCACGGACATCTCCCCGTCGGGGATGCGGTCGCCGCGCAGCGCGCGCTCGTGGGCGACCAAGCTGCGGTCGTGGCCGGGCGGCAGGTGCGGTGCGAGGTCGTCCCAGGTGTGGTGCACGGCCAGGATCTCGCTCACCGGGCCGGGCATGAACGTGCGCGCGGTGTCGTCGAGAGCCCGCACGGCGGAGCGTGCCGGTGCCCACAGGGCGAGGCGGTGGTTGGCGAGCGTCGCGATGGGCCACAGCTGGCGCCCGGTGTCCACCGCGGCACGCGCCCTGTCGCGCACCCGGACGAGATGGTCCCAGTCACGTGCCGCACAGGTCGCGTCCACGTGCCGCACGAGATCGTCGAGGTCCGCCCGCCGGATGAGCCCGTCCAGCTCACCGTCGTCGTGCGGGCCGCCTAGATCAGCGGCCACGGGTACTCGTACCTGCTGCCCGGCACGGGGAACACGCCGTTGTCGAGGATCCACTCGATGCGCTCCGCCATCGCCTCGTTCTCTGCATCCGAGAGGAGGCTGCTGACCCCGGCGGGGACCGCCGCCGACAGCCGTTCCACGTCCGCGAGCATGTCAGCCGGGATCTCCTCGCCGCCGAACTCCCAGATCACCGTGCGCAGCTTGAAGTCGTCGCTGAAGCAGACGCCGTGGTCGATCCCCCAGACTCGGCCGTCGGTGCCGAGAAGAACGTGGCCGCCCTTGCGGTCGGTGTTGTTGGCGATGATGTCGAACAGCGCCATCCGGCGGAGGTCGTCGTGGAGGTCCTCCCGGTTCTCATGGAGGGAGAAGTAGTGCTCCGACTCCACGAAGTCCACGAACATCTGCACCGAGCCCTCGCCGAACCTCCCGTCGCGGCGCACGGTGAGGGGCACCTGGTGCCACCCGAGCGCGCGTGACAGTTCGAACGCGGCGATCTCGCGCAGGAAGAGTCCCGGCGGGAAGTCCCAGAGCGGGCGCTCTCCCTTCAGCGGCTTGTAGACGGCCCGCACTGACTCGTCGCCGCTGCCGATCTCCACGAGCAGGGTGGCGTTGCTCGAGTTCGGCATGCGGCCGATGACCTCCATCTCACCTGTCGTGAGGAGGTCGCGGAAGTCCTCCGCTCCCGTCATGGGTCAGTTCATCTTCGGGCAGGCGTGGCCCGAGGGGTCGAGCGGCCCGCCGCACCAGCGGCACGGCGGACGGCCGGAGCTGACCACCATGTCGGCGACGTCGCAGAAGGCACGCGCCTGGTCGGGGGTGAGGAGAACCCGAACCACGCTGGCCGCGACCTCGTCGTCGTCCTCGACCTCCTCGAGGAAGTCCTCGAGGTCCTCCTCGTCGTCTATGTCGACGACGATCATCTCCTCGAGCTGCACGATCATGCGCATCGCCGCGCGGTCCATGCCTAGCCCGATGGTGCCGAGGACGAAGTCCTGCTCCACGGGGTCCTGCAGCATCGCGATGCCGGGCTCGACAGCGCGTGCGGGCTCCGGCATGTCGCTCAGCATGCCCCGCAGGTAGTTGGCCATCTCTGCCACCTGCTGCTTCTCGCACTTCACGCTGATCGTGCGGCCCTCCGCGCGGACCTGCAGGTAGAACGTGCGCTCGCCGGGCCGGCCGATGGCACCGGTTGCGAACGCATCGGCATTCTCGAAGTCGAAGTAGAACGTCATGTCAGCTCGGCCTCAGGTCGGCGAGCGAGGAACCCGTGGAGTTCACGGTGAGGACGACCGGCCCGTGGCCGGAGTACGCGACCGCGCTCACCGAGCACGTGCCGATCACGATCCTCTGGAACAGGTCGAGGTGGGTGCCCATCGCGTGGGCAACTGCCGCCTTGATGGGGTCGGCATGGGACACGCAGACCACGACCCCGCCCGGGTGACGGGACCTGATGTCGTCGAGGGCCGAGACCATGCGGGTCTGCATCTCCGTGAAGGACTCACCGTTCGGGAAGCGGAAGGTGCTGGGGGAGCGCTGCACCGTGGTCCACTCGGGCTTCTTCATGAGATCGGCGAGCTTCGCCCCCGTCCAGTCACCGAAGTCGCACTCGAGCAGGCCCTTGTGGGCGTTCACCTTCTGCTTCAGCGCCCTCCCGATGGGGGCGGCTGTCTCCCGCGTGCGCTCGAGCGGGGAGGCGTACACCGCATCGACGCGCGGAAGCTCCGCGATCCGGGCGGCCACGCGCTCCGCCTGCTCGCGCCCGGCGTCAGCCAGGTGGAGGCCCGGCGCGCGTCCCGGCAGCAGCTTGCCCGTTGTCGGTGTCTGTCCGTGGCGCACGAGCAGGAGCAGCGTCGCCCCGGCCGGTGCGTGCTTCGTCTTCCGGGTCGCCATGCGACTTCCAACCTAGTGTGAGCCCCGTGGATTCCGTGAAGCGGCTGTGTGACGACATTGCCTCGTGCAGGGCCTGCCCGCGACTCGTGGAATGGCGCGAACGCATGGCCACGGAGAAGCGCGCCTCGTTCCGCGACGAGGAGTACTGGGGCCGTGCCGTGCCGGGTTTCGGCGACCCCGCCGCCTCCGTGTACGTGCTCGGTCTCGCGCCGGCGGCGCACGGCGCCAACAGGACGGGACGGATGTTCACCGGTGACCGCAGCGGGGACTGGCTGTACCGCGCCATGCACCGCGCGGGGTTCGCCAACCAGCCGACGTCAACGGACCGCAACGACGGGCTGGAACTGACCGGTGCGTGGGTGGGCGCCGCAGTGCGGTGCGCCCCGCCGGACAACAAGCCCACGAACGACGAACGCGACGAGTGCCGTGCGTTCCTGCGGCGGGAGATCGACCTGCTGGCGAACCTGCGGGTGGTCGTGTGCCTGGGCAACTTCGCCTATGCGGCAATCGCGCGGGAACTGGGGATCCGGCCCCGCCCGAAATTCGGCCACGGCGTGGAGGCCGTGGCGGGGAACGTCACGGTGATCTGCTCGTTCCACCCCAGCCAGCAGAACACGTTCACGGGCAAGCTGACCGAGCCCATGCTCGACGCTGTGTTCTCGCGGGCCCGCGCGCTGGCCGGCTGACCGGCCACGCTTCCCGTCAGATCAGCTGAGCGCCTTGCGCAGCGCGTTCGCGGCGATCAGGTGGGCGCTCTCGGCATCGTCCATCAACTGGTGCATGCCGAAGAAGCTGTGGAACTGGCCGTTGAACCGCACGATCGACGCCTGGCTGCCGTTCTCGACCATCCGCGCGCCGTACGCCTCGCCCTCGTCGCGCAGCGGGTCGTACTGGGCGGTGATGATGAGCGCCGGCGGCAGGTCGCGGAACAGGGCGTCGGGCGCGAACAGCGGGGAAGCAAGCTCCTCACGGTGCCGCGACGCATCCGGCACGTAGTGGCCGATGAACCACGCCATCGCCTGCTCCGTGAGCACCGGCCCGGCGGCGTTCTCGCGGTGCGACGCGTGAGACTGGGTCATGTCCGTGGCGGGATAGA
>CAYXRQ010000049.1:4278-8131 GCA_964466765.1 uncultured Bifidobacterium sp.
GACTTGTTCGCGAGCGACCTGCACACCGCGTCGTGGGAGTCAAGGCCACCGATCACCCAGCCGCCGCCGTGGTAGTAGACGAGCAGCCCGAGGTCCGCCGCCGCCGATGGCCTGTAGAGGCGCGAGGGGACACCGCCCGCGCTCAGGTCGCGGATCTCGTGCACGTCCTCGGTGGGCGGCGCCTGGCGCGAGTCGTAGTAGGCGCGGAACTCCTCGGGTGTCGACTCGTGGATGACCGGGCCGCCGAGCGCGGCCATCATCTCGATGATCGCCTTGGCCTGTGGGTGCAGGTTGACGGCCATGGTCACTCCTTCGGCTCGGCCGGGGCTGCCGGTGCGGCGGCCTTCTTCTTCACGGCCGGGGTGCCGACCTTCACGGTCGTCTCGGCCCAGTCCGGCCAGCGGCGTCGGCTCACGATGGAGAGCGTGCGCAGCAGCTTCATTGCGACCTCGTCGTCCTGTGCCGGCTTCGACTCGATCACGCCGTCCTTGATCATCCGCTCGATCACCTCGACGCCGAGTTTCGTGCGCACGATGGTGAGGGTCCAGTCGTTGTCCTTGCCGATGCCGCCGGTGGAGATGTCCGCGTGCTCCGCAGCGAAGTCGGGACAGCTCTTGCAGCCCTCGCGGGTCCACTGGTGGCACTCCTTCAGGTCGATCTCGTGGAACGAGCCGTCCTTCATCCAGATCTGGAAGGCACCCTTGATGTTCATCTTCACCATGTCCTCCTTCTTCAGGCCGTACTTCGGCTCGAAGAGCTCGGAGAAGATCGCGTCGTCGAAGGTCTTGCTGCACAGGAGGCCGATGTTGAACTGGAAGGGCTTGCCGACCTTGCCTGCCTTGCGGCTCCACATGGTGGGCGGGGAGGAGACCTGGCAACCCATGCCCACGAGCGCGAGCTTCGTGAGGCCGGCCTCCTGGGCGTCGCGCAGGGCCAACGGGTTGGCGCAGTAGGTGTAGCGCGAGCCCGCGGTGGCGAGGACCTCGTCCTTCGTGCGCACGAGCACGGGCTTGGCCTTCCACCTGTCGTCGTCCTCGACACCGCTCACGAGGGCGCCCTCGATGTAGCCGTTGTCGAGCAGCCAGGCGAGCATCGCGGTGACGAAGCCGCCGTCCTGGCCCTTCTCGTGCTGGGTCTTGTCCGTGGCGCGGGTGAGGAGCAGCTGCTCCCAGATGCCGGCCATCTCGTCGTCCTGGCGCTGGCGCCCGAAGAGGTGCTCGTTCGCGCTGGTCTCCCACTTGCGGAACCGCGGGCACGCACGGGTGCAGGTGGTGCAGCCCTTCTCGCCGTGGATGCAGTTGTCGAGGCCGAGCTCCTCCTCGAGGTGGAAGGGCTTGTACTTGCCCTCTTCGTGCTCGTAGCCGATCACGTCATGAGGACACGTGACCACGCAGCCGGCACAGCCGGTGCACAGACCGGTGTTGATGACCTCTTCGTAGAGTTCCTTCCACTGCGCGGTCCAGCGCTCTGCCTTGGCGGGTGCCTCTGTCGTGCTCATGGCACGAGATTAGGGGCTAGATGGCGTCTGCACCCTGTTCGCCCGTGCGGATACGGACGATCTGCTCCACGTTGGTGACCCAGATCTTGCCGTCGCCGATCTTGCCCGTGGCGGCCGCCTTCCGGATGACCTCGATGACTGCATCGGTGCTGGAGTCGTCCACGACGAGCTCGACCTTGGCCTTCGGCACGAAGTCGATCTGGTACTCGGACCCGCGGTAGGTCTCCGTGTGGCCGCCCTGGCGGCCGAAGCCGCGGACCTCGCTGACGGTGATGCCCTGGACGCCCGCCGTCTTGAGGGCCTCCTTCACGTCGTCGATCTTGAACGGCTTGATGACTGCGGTGATGAGTTTCATGGTGGTGCCTTTCCGTTCCTGTGTCTACTACGCCTGGTACGCGCTCTCGGCGTGCTGGCTCTGGTCGAGGCCCACGAGCTCGTCCTCCGGGGTCACGCGGATGCCCATCGTGGCGTTGATGACCCTGGCTGCCAGGTACGTCACCACGAAGGAGAACGCGAGCGTGGCGGCGGACGCGATGACCTGGTTGACGAGCAGCTCGGTCCCGCCGCCGAAGAAGAGACCGTCGAAGCCCAGGCTGTTCACCTTCGTGTCGGCGAAGAGGCCGAGCAGGAGGGCGCCGAGGAGGCCGCCCACGAGGTGCACCGCGATCACGTCGAGGCTGTCGTCGAAACCGAACTTCGTCTTGAGACGCAGGGCCAGGTAGCAGACCGCACCCGCGACCGCACCGATCGCGACCGGGGCCATGCCGCCGACGAAACCGGCACACGGTGTGATGGCGACGAGGCCTGCGACCGCACCGGACGCCGCGCCGAGCGACGTCGCATGGCCGGAGCGCAGTTTCTCGACGGCGAGCCACGAGAGCATCGCGGTTGCCGCGGCGAGGTGGGTGTTGACGAGGGCCTGTGCGGCCAGGCCGTTCGCGCCGAGTGCCGAGCCGGCGTTGAAGCCGAACCAGCCGAACCAGAGGATGCCCGTGCCGAGGATGGTGAAGGGGAGGTTGTGCGGGGGCATTGCCTCGCGCGGCCAACCCTTGCGGTTCCCGAGGACGAGCACCACGGCGAGTGCCGCCGCACCGGCGTTGATGTGGACGACCGCGCCGCCGGCGAAGTCGAGCGCACCGCGCTTGAAGAGCCAGCCGTTGGGGCTGAACACCCAGTGAGCGACCACCGGGTACACGATGACGGCCCAGACACCGATCAGCACCGCGTACGCGCTGAACTTCATGCGGTCTGCCGTGGCGCCCGTGATGAGTGCGGGCGTGATGACCGCGAACATCATCTGGTACCCGAAGAACGCGAGGACGGGGATGATGAGGGCGAAGTCACCGGTGTAGCCCGGCAGCTCGGCGATGGTCGCCAGGTCCTTCATGAACACGAAGTCGAGGTTGCCGATCCACGAGCCGGTCCCGCCGAAGGCGAGGCTGAACCCGACCGCCGCCCAGAGGATGGAGATGAGCCCCATCGCGAAGACGTTCTGCATGAGCATGCCGAGCATGTTCTTGGAGCGGACCATGCCGCCGTAGAAGAACGCGAGGCCGGGGGTCATGAAGGCGACGAGCGCCGCTGAGATGAGCACCCAGGCTGTCGCGCCCGAGTCGATGGTTGCCGCTGCTGCCAGCATTGGGGTCTCCGTGGGGTCAGGGGATGAGTACACGGGAAGGTAGGAGCGCGCTGTTTCGGCAGTGTTTCGGCGCGGTGAAAGCGGGGGTAACGCGAAGGGCCCGCCCCTCGCGGGGCGGGCCCTTGCGTCGTTCTCGGGTGAGAGACGTCAGATGCGGCTGGAGCCGAACTCGGGGTAGGCGAGAACGCCCATCTCGGGAAGGTCGAGACCCTGGATCTCGTCCTCCTCGGCCGAGCGGATCCCGCCCTTCGTCAGCTTGTCCTGGATCTTGAAGAAGCCGTAGGCGATGGGGAAGATGACGCAGAGGATGACCGCGGCACCGAGAGCCTGGGCCCCGAACTGGCCGACATCGCCCTTGATCAGTCCCTCGACGCCCTTGGATGCCGACCCGTTCCAGCCGGCGCCGTAGCTGCCGTTGGCGAAGATGCCGACGGCGAGCACACCGAACAGCCCGTTCATCCCGTGCACCGCGATGGCGCCCACCGGGTCATCCAGCTTCAGCTTGCGCTCCACGAAGAACACGGTCTCGATCGCCAGCACCGCCGCGATGCAGCCGATGACGGCCGCCGCCCAGGGCGCCACGAAGGCGCACGGGGCGGTGATCGCCACGAGGCCGGCGAGCATGCCGTTGGCCATCATGCCCGGATCGGGTTTGCCGGTCCGCTTGGTGATCCAGAACATCGCCACCACGGCACCGAAGGCGCCGGCGATCGCGG
>CAYXRQ010000050.1:0-8035 GCA_964466765.1 uncultured Bifidobacterium sp.
GCCAGCCCATGGCGTCGTCGGCGGCGCGCGCCGCGCGCGACGTGACGACCCGGATCGACGCCCCCGGGCTCGCGGCGCGGCGGGGTGCTGAGCTGCGCGCCCGGCTCGAGGCGCTGCCCGGTGTCGACCACGGGCGGGGGCTGCAGCGGCACCGCGCACACCGCGAGCACGCCCTGGGGGGACACGGTGTCGTTCACGGAGTCGAAGGTGCGTGCGTCGAGCGTGAACGGGACGGTGCGCACAGATGGCGGCGGCTCCTCCCCCTCGCGCACGTACACCTCGCGGATGTCTAGCCCAGCCGCGGCGGCCTCCTCGACGAGGGTGCGCCCCTGCACCACGAACAAACCTGCCTCGGAACGTGCACTGCGGCGCCCGATGAGGCGCCGCAGTGTCTGAACCCGGGGGTTCGACGATGAGAGGTTGTTCGGCCTCAGGCCAGTGCAGCCTTCGCAGACGCGACCAGCGAGCTGAACGCCTCGGCGTCGTGGACCGCCAGGTCGGCGAGGATCTTGCGGTCGACCTCGATCCCGGCGGCGTTCAGGCCGGCGATGAAGCGGCTGTAGCTGATGTCGTTCAGACGGCAGGCCGCGTTGATGCGCTGGATCCAGAGACGGCGGAACTCGCCCTTCTTGGCCCGGCGGTCGCGGAACGCGTACTGACCGGAGTGCAGGACCTGCTCGTTCGCGGCGCGGAACGACCGGCTCTTGTTGCCGTAGTACCCCTTCGCCTGCTCGAGAACCGCGCGGTGCTTCTTGCGGGCGTGAACTGCCCTCTTGACTCGTGCCATGACTGTGTCCTTTCCTGGTCGTCCCGGTCAGCGCTCGCCGAGGAGACGCTTGATCTTCTTCTCGTCGGTCGAGTGCACGTCTCGGTCGCCGGCGAGGCGGCGCGTGCGGGTGCTCGACTTCTTCTCGAACAGGTGCTGGCGGTTGGCCTGCTGGCGGCGAAGCTTGCCGGTGCCTGTCTTCTTGAACCGCTTCGCGGCGGTCTTGCTGGTCTTCATCTTGGGCATCTCGTGGTCCTTTACTGCTCGTCGGCAACCGTTGCGGGCGTCTCCGCCGCTCCGTCTGCCTGTCCTGACGATCCGTCTTCCTTGTCCGTGTTGTCTTCTCTGGCTTCTCTGTCCTGCGTCTTCTTGGCAGGGGGCTTCTTGTCCGGTGCGAGCACCATGGTCATGTTGCGCCCCTCGAGGCGTGCCTGCGTCTCCACCTTGGCGAGGGAGCCGAGCTGCTCGAGGACCGCATCGAGGATCCGCGAGCCGAGCTCCGGGTGCGCCATCTCGCGCCCGCGGAACTGCAGCGTGACCTTCACCTTGTGGCCGTCCGACAGGAAGTCGTGCATGTGACGCACCTTCGTGTCGAAGTCGCCCTTGCCGATCTTGGGGCGGAACTTCACCTCTTTGATCGTGACGTGGCTGGTCTTCTTGCGTGATTCCTTCGCCTTCTGCGCCTCCTCGTACCGGAACTTCCCGTAGTCCATGATGCGGCACACCGGCGGGTTCGCCAGCGGTGCCACCTCCACGAGATCGAGATCGAGTTCGCGCGCCAGCGTCAGTGCATCTGCTGTGCTGCGGATGCCGACCTGGCTCCCGTCCGGTCCGATGAGTCGCACCTCGCGCGCACGGATGCGCTCGTTGTAGCGAGGTTCGTTCTGCGGCGTAGCTATGACCTTTTACTCCTGTGCAACGGGCTTTGCCCTCCTCTGTGTCGTCCGCCGGGGCGGTGTGTGCGTGCATACGCACAAAGCAGACACAGAGCGCCAGAGTCGCTCGCATTCTCGACCCAGCGCACTCCCCCGTTACCGGTCTCCCGGTCGGCCCTGTGGGTGGCTGGGTGGGGACCCGGGGGCCCCACTTCGCATGTATGACAGGCAGGTAGGGTACCGCCCGATGACGCAGGACCACACGATGCACGATGATTTCGGCCCTGACGGGCTCGATCCGGCCGAGCTGGAGGAGGCACTGGCGGAGACCAGGGAGCGCCTGGCGGGCGTCCCGGCGGAGGTCGTGGTGTCGAACCACGCGATGGGTCTCTACGAGCTGGCCGCGATCCACCTCACCGCAGAGCCCCCGCGGCTGGCGGATGCGGCGCTCGCGATTGACGCGGTGTCCTGCCTGGTCGACGGCCTGGGGAGCCGCCTCGGGGAGAGCCATGAGACCCTCGCGACGGCCCTTGCGACCCTCAAGATGGCCTATGTGGAGAGGGCAAAGGCGCCGCGCGGCTGAGCCCCGGCACTCAGAGGCGCACGATGGACGTGGCCTCCGTGCGGGCCACCCTGAACCCGGCCTCGAAACTGACGCGCGTGCCGGGCTCGATGGACCTGGACCCGTCGGCGATCGAGACGCAGTGGAACGGGTAGGTCTCTCCCCCGTCGGCCGTGACAGTGCCGAGACCTGACGGCTCGTCGAACGCCGTGACAGTGCCCGTCATCGCCATGCGCGGCCTCAGTGGACGATCTTGGAGATCGGGATCTCGAGGAGGTCTGACGCGCCGGCATCGATGAGCGCCGGGATGAGGGTGTTGATTCCCGCCTTCGCCACGACGGACTCGACCGCGAAGTCGCCGGAGGCGAGCTGGGCGACGGTCGGGGACTTCGCACTCGGCAGCAGGCCAAGAACGGCGTCCATCTTCTCCCTGGCCACGTTCAGCTTGAGCAGGACTTTCCCGCGTGCCTCGAGCGTGCCGTTCAGGAGCGTGAGCACCTGCTCCATCGCGTGCCGCTTGGCGGGGTCCTCCCAGGCCGCACGGTTGGCGATCAGCTCGGTGTAGCTGGTCAGCATGGTGTCGATGATGCGCAGGCCTGCGGCGCGCAGCGCACGCCCGGTCTCGGTGATGTCCACGACACAGTCGGCGATGTCAGGGATCTTCGCCTCGCTCGCCCCGTAACTGAGGCGGATGTCGGCCTTCACGCCGCGCTCGGCGAAGTAACGGCGCGTCATCTCGGGGTACTCGGTGGTCACCCTCACGCCGTCGCCGAGGTCAGCGACCGACTGTGCCGGCGAGTCCGCCGCGACCGCCACGATCACGCGCACGGGCATGGACGTGGCCTTCGAGTAGCGCAGCTCCCCCAGGCTGACCACATCGCTCGACGTCTCCTCCACCCAGTCGCGGCCGGTGATGCCGATGTCGAAGAGGCCCTCCGCGACGTACACCGGGATCTCCTGCGGGCGCAGGATGCGGACGTCGTCGATGCGGGGGTCGTCGATGACGGCCTTGTAGTCCACGGCGGACGAGCGCGTCACGGTGAGGTCCGCCGCCTCGAAGAGGTCGAACGTGGCCTTCTCCAGAGAGCCCTTGGGGAGGACGAGTTTCAGCACCGCGTCAGGCTAGCGAGCAGCGCTCAGTGCTCCGTGGGGGTTTGGCCGAGCAGTGCGACCGCGTGCGGGAGGACGTCCAGCACGGCAGCCAATTGCTCCACGCAGCCCTTCGGCGAGCCCGGGGTGTTCACGATGATGCACTCCCCCCGCACCCCGGCGACCCCGCGCGACAGCCTGCCGAGCGGGTTCACCGACCTCATCGCCTCGGCGAGACCGGGTGCCTCGCGCTCGATGACCGCGCGGGTTCCCTCCGGAGTCTCGTCCCGCGGGGCGAACCCGGTGCCGCCGGTGGTCACGATGACACCCGCGAACCCGTCTGACATCCTCCGCAGCTCGGCCGCCACGGTGGACGCGCCGTCGGCGCAGACGGCCGACTCCACCACCCTGGCACCGGCGGACTCCAGCGCGGCGACGAGCGCTGCACCCGACAGGTCCGTGCGCGTTCCCGCGATGACACCGTCGCTCACGGTGAGGACCTTTGCCTCCATGGACGGGCCCGGCACGTTCGGCATGGTCGTCAACCTACCCACCGAGCACGCACGGCAGTGCGAGGTTGGCCCCGCGCAACCAGTCCGCGGCGACCATCGCGCCGCGTGCCTCGGGCTGCACCGTGACGAGACGCACGCAACCGTCACCGGTGCCGACGACGGCGTCGTCCGTCAGTTCGCCCGGGGCGTTGGCCCCCTCGGCGCGCTCCGCGGCGATCACCCGCAGCCTGCGTCCCGCGACCGTGGTGTGCGCGCTCACCGCGCGCACACGGCGCAGGGTCACCTCCGCGGGCTCGTTCCAGTCGATGACGAGGTCGGCCGGCCCTATCTTGTGCGCGTACGTGTGGCCCTCCGCCTGCGGGACGGCGACAGGGTGGGCCCCCGCGAGAACCTCGCACATGAGCACCCCGCCCGTCACGGCGAGCTGATGGGTCAACGACGCAGTGGTCGCAGCGTCGTCGATCGTCAGCCGACCGGTGGCCCTCACCGGTCCGGTGTCGAGGCCTTCCTCCATCTCCATGATGCAGACGCCGGTCTCCCCGTCCCCCGCGAGGATCGCCCGCTCCACCGGCGCGGCACCCCTCCACCGCGGGAGCAACGAGAAGTGGACGTTCAGCATCGGCACGCGACTGAGCACGGCGGCGGGGATGATCCGCCCGTATGCGACCACGACACCGGTGCACCCGGCCGGCAGGTCGGCCGTCATCAGGTCGTCGAGGCAGTCGGTCACGGGCAGGCCGAGGTCCAGGGCCCGCTGCTTGACGGGGCTGGGCGACGTCCGGCCTCCCCTGCCGCGCCTCGCATCGGCGCGCGTGACCACGAGAACCACAGGATGGCCCGCCGCCACGACTGCATCGAGGACGGTGACCGCTGCGGCTGGCGTGCCGAGGAAGACGACGGGCGCCGGGGGCGTCACTGGCCTACTTCAACCCGATGTGGCGCGTCTCCCCGCGCGGGAGCTCCCCGTCGGAGAGCTTGCGGTACTCGACGAGCGCCTGCTTGCGCTGGTCGTCTGTCATGCGGTCGAACATGAGGACCCCGTTCAGGTGGTCGAGCTCATGCTGGAACAACCTGGCGAGAAGTTCGTCGGCCTCGATGCGGATCTCGTTCCCGTCGAGGTCGAGCGCCTCGAGGAGGACCTGCTTCGGCCTCAGCATCTCGACGTACAGCCCGGGGATCGAGAGACAGCCCTCGTCGTAGACCCACTCGCCCGAGGACTCGACGATGCGGGGGTTGATGAGCGTGACCGGAGCGTCGTCGATGTCGTACACGAAGATCTTCTTCTGCACGCCGATCTGCGGTGCGGCGAGCCCGAGGCCGGGCGCCTTGTACATGGCCTGGAGCATCGCCTGCGAGAGACGGACGAGCTTGCCGTCGATGTTCTCCACCTCGTCGGCGACCGCGGCGAGCACGGGATCGCCGTATGTCCGGATGTCATAACCCACGGCCCCGAGGCTACCGACATAGGGTGTGGCCGTGGGCGGCACTGACCCGACGGGATCGCACTATTTCGACGCGGAGCCGGCCGTTCCCTCGAGACCTGTCTCCTACGTGTTCCGCGGGGCCGCCGGCGACATCACGGTGTCCTCCGACACGGGGGTGTTCAGCCACGGCGCGCTCGACAAGGCGACCGCGATCCTCGTCGAGCGCATCAACGGGCTCGACCCGCAGGAGATCGACGGTCCCGGCGACATCCTCGACATCGGGTGCGGCGCAGGACCGGTCGCGCTCGCTCTCGCGGCCCGCTTCCCCGGGCGAAGGGTGTGGGCGGTCGACACCAACACGCGCGCAGTCGAGCTGTGCGCTGCGAACGCCGTCAGCAACGGGCTGCCGAACGTGACGGCATGCCTGCCCGGGGAGTGCCCCGACGGGACCGTGTTCGCGCTCGTCTGCTCCAACCCACCGGTGCGCATCGGCAAGGACGCACTCCACTCGCTTCTGCTCCATTGGCTCTCGCGTCTCGCGCCGGGCGGCCGCGCGCTGCTCGTCGTCGGCCGGCACCTCGGGTCTGACTCGCTGCAGAAGTGGTTGATCGGCCGAGGCCTGCCGACCAACCGGCTCTCGAGCGCGAAGGGATTCCGCCTGCTCGAGGTCAGACCCGCGGCGGGTTGACGGCCACGCGCACCCTGCCGTCCGCCGTCGACCGCACGTCAGCGATGAAGGCGAGGAGTGCCGCGTGGTCGGCGGAGCGGGCGAGGATCCCTCCGTCGGTCGGCGTCCACTGCACAGCGGGGTGACCCACGACGGCCGGCGCTCCCGCGCCCTCCTGGAGGGTGATGGCGGCCACGGACACGAACGGCGCGAGACCGAGCGAACGGGCAGTGGCGGCGTCAGCCCGCCGCCACTCGTCGGTGGTCCCGGATGCGAGCGCCGCGAGCAACGGGTGCGAGGGCTGGCGCGTCTGGATGATGATGCGGCCCGGACCCCCGACGATGCGGGCTGCACGCGCGACGGCAGCGAGCACCTCGCGGCCGCTCGTCATGCGCGGCGCCGACAGGTCACGGTCAACGTCGAGGAACACGACGGAACCGGCGGACGACACACGGTGCAGGAGCGCGTCCGTCCCCACGTACACCTGGGCCTCCCCGCCGATGTCCGTGGTCGAGGCCGTCACCTCGCGCACGGGGAGGCTCGAGTTGGCGGCCAGCTCGTCCCGCAGCCTCGCCGTGCCGGCCCGCACGGTCGCCATCTTCGTGCGGCCGCACTTGCTGCACGCCGACACACGCGACCGCGAGCACGCGGGGCACGTGAGCATGTCCGCCTCGAGGGTCTCGGCCGCGGAGCACGACGGGCATGTCTGCAGCGCCCTGCACGATGCGCACACCAGCATCCGTGCCGACCCCTTGGTGTTGAGCACGCACAGCGTGGAACGCGTCGAGCCCCTGACGGCATCGAGCAGCGGGGCTGTGAGCAGTGACGAACCGACCGGCACCTCGCCGAGGTCGACCACCTCGACCGCGGGCCACCCGGTGCCGGCGGCGACCCTCACGGGCTCGCCGTGCAGCATCACGGCGCGCGCAGACGGGCACGGCGACACGAGGACCACCGGGATCCCCGCCACCCTGCCGCGCTCCACCGCCACCTCGGGCGCCCACCACGTGGGCACCCGCTCCTCGTGGAACGCCTCCTCGTGCTCGTCGATCACCACGATCGCGGAGAGCCCGGCACAACCGGCGAGGACGGCGGAACGCGCACCGATCACGACGTCGACACCGGCGAGCGCGGCATCCACCTGGCCCGGGAGTTCGGCGGTGGTGAGCCCGCGGCGGCGCAGGGAGGCTGCGCCCAGCCGGGCCATCCGCACGGTGGGGCACACGACGAGCACAGTGCCGAGCGCGGCGGCGGCGTGCACGACCGACAGCGCCGACACGAGCGGCGGCACCTCCAGCACCCCGCCCGCGGCGGGGAGGGCCCGGAAGGCGCGGGCCGCGTCGTCATCCACGGGAGCCGCGGTCCCGTGGCGGGCCTTGACCGGACGGGCGCGCTTGCGCTCAGGAGTGGCGGAGCGCAGGACGTTTCGCAGGGGCCCGGCCCAGCGCCGTGCCACCCACTCGCACAGTCCCACCACGTCCCCGGAGACGCCCAGCGGGGCGACGTCGAGCAGTGAGGAGAGCCGGTCCACGGGCACCTCGTCGAACCCCGCCGAGCCGTGCTCCCCTGTGGCGACGACCCAGCCGTCGACGCGTCGACCGTTGAGTTCAGTGCGCACGACAGCACCGGGGCGGACCGCGGCCGCGAACCGGGACGGCACGAGGTAGTCGAAGGTGCGGTCGATCCCGGTGACGTCCGGGACGACCCTCGCGACGAGTGCCGTGTCTGTCAGAGCTTCACAGCCGACTTGAAGTCGGCCAGGCGGGAGAGCTTCTCCCAGGTGAACTCGGGCTCGTTGCGGCCGAAGTGACCGTACGCGGCCGTCTTCTTGTAGATGTTGCGCTTGAGGTCGAGGTCACGGACGATCGCCGCGGGGCGGAGGTCGAACACCTGGCGCACCGCGTCCTCGATCGACTCCTCGCTCACGTTGTTCGTGCCGAAGGTCTCCACGAGGATGCTCACCGGGTGCGCGACCCCGATGGCGTAGGCCACCTGGACCTCGCAGCGCGTGGCCGCGCCCGAGGCGACCACGTGCTTGGCGACCCAACGCGCCGCATAGGCGGCCGAACGGTCCACCTTGGAGGGATCCTTGCCGGAGAAGGCGCCGCCGCCGGGGCGACCCATGCCGCCGTACGTGTCC
>CAYXRQ010000051.1:0-7971 GCA_964466765.1 uncultured Bifidobacterium sp.
GTTGCCGACCAGGTCCTTCATCTGCTGGTCGCACCCGTAGAACCCGTAGGAGACGTGCCAGTGGTCGTTGATCGTGGGGGGCGTGTTCGTGCTGGGGGCCGACTGGCGGGCGTAGATCACGAGACCGAGGCCGAGGGCGATGATGACGGCCATCGTCATGGGGAAGACGGTGCCGCCCTGGAAGCGCACCTTCTTGCCCTTGCCCTTCTGCGCGAGACGGGCGACCTTCTTTGCTGATGAACCTCTAGCCACGAATGGGAGAGGCTACCGCCTGGCCGTCGATCAGGGCGTCGTAGGCGGATGCAACCGCCGCCGGGGACACGTGAGTGACCACCCACTCGCGGGCGTTCCTGCCCATCTCCGCGCGGCCCGCGGAGTCGGCGAGCACCGCCTCGAGCGCCCCCACGAAGGCATCGAGGTCGTCCGGCGGCACGGCCAGGCCGGCACCGCTCGCCTCGATGATCCTCGTCACCTCCGTGCCCGGGTCGATCGCAGCCACCACCGGACGGCCGGCGGCGAGGATGCTGTAGGTCTTCGACGGCACGCTGACCGCGCCGAGCCCGCGGCGCAACGGCACGACATGGATGTCACCGGTTGCGAGAACTTCCGGCACCCGCTCGCGCGGCTGGTACCCGGCGAAGCGGATGTTCGGGATGCCGGCCGCCGTCTCCTCGAGGTGGGCGCGGGCGCTGCCGTCACCGTTGATGACGAAGGTCGCCCCGGGGATGCGCCGTGCGGCACCGACCATGAGCTCGAGCGACTGGGAGAACCCCACGTTCCCCGCGTACATGACGACCGGCTCGTCACCGATGCCCAGTTCCCCCCGGTACGCGGTGTCGCGCGGCAGCGGCGTGACGAACGCCGAGTCGACGAAGTTCGGTATCACCGTCACCTTCGCCGAGTGGCGCGGGCCGACCTTCGCGGCGACGTTCGCACGGAGGTCCTCCGAGAGCACCACGACGGAGTCGCTGCGCCGGTAGCTCGTCCTCTCCAGCCAGCGCGCCGCAGCGATGACACGCCGGTTCGTGATCGCGCCGGTCTCGATGGCGGCATCAGGGAACACGTCCTGGATGTTGAAGATGCAACGGGTGAGACGCAACCGTGCGGCGAGCCATCCCGTGAGCCCCAGGGTCAACGGCGGCGACATCGACAGCACGGCGGCGGGCCGGCGGCGCCAGCCGCCCGCGACGAGGGTGCAGACTCCGGCGAGGACGCTGAACAGGACGAACCCGAGCGCGCGGCGCGGCAGGTTCGACTTGCTCCTGCCGGGGAAGGGATGGACCCGGATGACGGACCCCCACGGCGTCTTCTCCCTGCGCACGGGACGGCCGCGCCAGCCGTCCTCGATGGCGTGCGCGCGGTACCAGGGCAGCGCGGTGACCACATGGACGCGCCGCCCCGTGGCGGCCAGCTCGGTGACGATGCGCGTGATGACGTCACCCGTGGGCGCGGTGTCCGGCGCGAAGTGCGGGCACAGCACCACGAGCGGCCTGCGGCTCACGCGAGCACCCTCTCGTAGGCGCCGAGGAGGTCCTGTGCGGAGAGCTCCGCGGTGTAGACGCCCGCGCGGGCGGCCCCGGCGGCGCGCAGTTCGTCCCGTCGCGCGCGCACCTCGTCGAGCGCACCGGACCATGCCTGCTCGTCGAGCGGGAGCACCAGTCCCGCCCCGCCCACGACCTCGGGGATGCTCGCCCGGTCGCTCGCGATGACCGGAGCACCCATCCGCATCGCCTCGATGAGCGGTGCGCCGAACCCCTCGTACTCGCTGGGGAACACCATCGCGTCAGCGATGGCGAGCAGCCCGTTGCGGTCGCCGCCCGGGACCCTGCCCGGCATGACGACGCGGTCCGCGAGGCCGAGCGAGGCGACTGCCGCGCGCACCTCTGCCTCCGCGTGACCGGCCGACCCGGCGAAGACCACGCGCAGCGCGGGGTCTGACCACGCCCCGCCTGCGTGCGCGAGGAGCCGCAGGACGAACACGTGGTTCTTGTGCGGGTGAGTGATCGCAGGGAACACGATGATCGGCCCGTCACCCAGGCCGTACCTGCGGCGCAGCTCGTCGCCTGGTGTCGGTGCGTCCATCCCCGGCTCGAGGCCGTGCCGGACCACCGTGACCTTCTCCCCCGGCGTCCCGAAGTGCTGCGCGAGCGTCGACTTCACGAAACCGGACGGCACCGCGACGTGCGAGGCGCGGGCGAGCGAACTTGGCACCACGGTGCGCAGGTATGCCCTCTTCACGGCGCGCACGTACCCCGGGTAGTCGACCCACTGCACGTCGTGCACGGTGAGGAGCGTGCGCGGGTTGCCGCGGCGCGGCATGGTGCCCCCGCCGTGGTGCACGAGGTCGAACCCGGCGGTGCGCGGCGCGAGCCAGGTGTGCTCGAGCACCACCCGCTCCGGTCGGCGCGTGCAGTCGCTCGGCGCCTCGTGAACACGGAAGGCGGCGGCGACCTTCGGCAGCCGCGCCGAGAACCCGCGCGGAGCGAACACCTCCACGTCCACCGGGTGCCCGATGGCGGCGAGCCCGGCGAGCTGGCGCGTGAGGTACTCCTCGCTCCCGCCGACTCCGGGCCTGCACCACAGCAGGTTCATCGCGACACGCACGGTCACTGCGCCGCCTCCGCGTACGCCTCGACCACGAGTGCTGCGGTCCTCTCCCATGTCTGGGTCGCCGCGTGCGCACGCCCGATCGCGGCGAGCTCGTCACGCCTCGCGAGCGCCCCGTTGATGCCCGCCGAGATCGACGCGACGTCCAACGGGTCGACGAGGACGGCGGCACCGCCCGCGACCTCCTCTGTCGAGGTGCCCCGCGACGTCACCACGGGGGCACCCGCGGACATCGCCTCCAGCACGGGGAGACCGAATCCCTCCAGCACGGACGGGTACGCGAACACGGTGCACGCCGAGTAGAGCGCGGCGAGGTCGGCGGCAGGCACGTGACCGAGGAACCGCACGTCCGCACCTGCGGCGGCGGGCCTCTCGCCCCACCCCTCGATGCCGGCGACGACGAGCGGGAGACGGCCCCTCACGTCCCCCATCGCCGCGATGAGACGCGCCAGATTCTTGCGCGGCTCCTGCGTGCCGACGAACAGCACGAATTCCTCCGGCAGGCCGTGCACGGAGCGCACCCTCGCGGCGTCACCTGAGGGGACGGACACGGGTGTGACGCCGAGCGGGACGTGGCGCAGACGGGAGGGGTCGAACCCGTGCGTCACGCAGTCGTCGAGCGTGGCGCGCGAAGAGCACATCACGATGCGGGCGTCACGGCGCAGTCTCGCGAGGCTCCGCGCGAAGACCTTGTTCCCGCGCGCGGTGAAGAACTCGGGGTGACGCACGAATGCGATGTCGTGGAGCGTGGCGACGAGCGGTGCCCGCGTGGCGGGCGGGATGACGGTCGTCGCGTGGACGACATCGGGCGACTCGACGACCGACTCCACGAGCGGCCACCCGGCACGAAGCCACGCCTCGTAGAGGAGTGCCCCGCCGACGGGGAGGTGCGCGACCCTGATGCCGGGCTCGAACCCGGCTGTCGCGGGACGGCGGTGGCGCCCCGCCACACCGATGAGTTCCGTGCCCCCACGGCGCACGATCGCACCCGCGAGGGAGAGTGCCGCGGTGCCGGTGCCCCCGGGCACGCGGTGCCAGCACTGCTCCAGGGTGTAGGCGACGCGCACCCGTCCATTCTTGCTGTTCCCGTCCTACGATGGCACCCATGTCGCAGTTCTGGCCGGGACGCAAGGTGCTCGTCACGGGCGGCAACGGTTTCCTCGGCCGGGTCGTGGTGTCGACCCTGCGTGACGGGGGCGCCGACGTGGTCGCGCCCACGCACGACGAGTGCGACCTCACGGTCCCCGGGCGCGCGGAGTCGTTGTTCGCCGCGGAGAAGCCGGGCCACGTGATCCACCTCGCGGCCCGCGTCGGCGGCATCGGCTACAACCAGGTCGACCCCGCCCGCCTGTACCTGGACAACCTGCTCATGGGCACGTACGTCATCGAGGCAGCGCGGGCGACCGGTGTCGAGAAGACAGTGCTGCTCGGGACGGTGTGCAGCTACCCGAAGTTCACCCCGGTTCCTTTCCGGGAGGAGTCGCTGTGGGATGGCTACCCGGAGGAGACCAACGCGCCGTACGGCATCGCGAAGAAGGCACACCTGCTGCACGCGCAGGTCAACGCCGAGCAGTACGGTCAGCACTTCGCGTACCTCATCCCCACCAACCTCTACGGGCCGGGCGACAAGTTCCACCCGTCGGTGTCCCACGTGATCCCCGCGCTCATCAAGAAGTGCGTCGAGGCACGGGAGGCCGGGGCGGACCACATCGACGTGTGGGGCACGGGCTCGGCCAGTCGCGAGTACCTCTACGTGGAGGACGCGGCGCGCGCGATCGTCATCGCGGCGGAGTCGCACGACGGGACGGAACCGATCAACCTCGGCGCGGACCGCGAGATCACCATCCGCGAGACGGCCGAGGCGATCGCGGAGGTCACGGGCTTCGCCGGCACCCTGCGGTGGGACCCGTCCAAGCCGGACGGCCAGCCGCGCCGGCGCATCGACCCGGGCCGGGCGGCCGAGATGCTGGGCTGGACCGCGCGGATGGACTTCCGCGAGGGCCTGCGCCGCACCGTGGACTGGTACCTGGCGAACAGGGAGCTGGCCGAGCAGGCCCCGCGCTGACGTGACGAGCATCCCCCCGCCGCTCGAGCACTGCGTGCGGCACCCGCGCGTGCCGACCGGCCGGCACTGCACCCGCTGCGAGCGGCCCGCCTGCAACGACTGCCTCGTCGCCGCCGCCGTCGGGTCGCAGTGCCTCGACTGCGTCCGCTCCTCCCGGCCGCCGCGTGCGGAACGGATGCGCAGGTGGAACGCGGTGCAGCCCGCGGTCGCCACGCGCGTCCTGGTCGCCCTCAACTTCGCGGTCTTCGTGTGGACCGGTTTCGGCGGTGCGGGTGCGTTCGGGGGTGCCGCGTCGTCACGCCAGCTGCGGCTGGGGCTCACGGAGTACTTCGTGGCCTCCGGCGAGTGGTGGCGGGTCGTCACAGCGGGCTTCCTCCACTACGGGGCACTTCACATCGCGATGAACATGCTGCTGCTGTACCAGCTGGGGTCGCTGCTCGAGCCCGTGCTCGGCAGGGGCAGGTTCGTGCTCCTCTACTTCGCGTCCATGGTCGGCGGCTCCTTCGGTGCGCTGCTGCTCTCGCCGGATGCGCTGACCGGCGGGGCGAGCGGAGCGGTGTTCGGCCTGATGGGTGCGGCCGCAGTCGCGCTGCTGCACCGGGGCGTGAACCCGATGCAGACGGGCATCGGAACCACGCTCGTGCTGAACCTCCTCATCACGTTCGCGATCCCGGGCATCTCGATCGGCGGGCACCTCGGCGGCGTGATCGTGGGCGCGGGGACGGGTTACGTGATGTTCGACCCTTCGATCAACCGCCAGATGCCGTGGGTGACGTGGGTGGCGCCGCTTGCCGCCATCGGTGCGTGCGCGTTCGCGATCGCAGCGATCGTCTAGTCGACAGAGGAGCGGCGCTGGTCGGGCGTCAGGCGCATCCCGGTCTCGCGCAGCTTGGTCACGATCTCGCGGCTCGGCACCTCGACGGCACCGTGGAGGACGGCGCGCTCCCGCACGTGCTCCGGGAGGTCGTAGTGGTCCCCCTGGAAGCCGCGCCGCGGCACCTCGAGCAGCTCCGCGAAGGCGTGCAGCTCGTCCAGGGAGTGGTCACTGATCATGTGGCACCACATCAACCCGCGGTGCGGCCAGCGACACTGGTCCACGTAGATCATCGGTTGCCGAGCATAGGTCGGGGCCGGCGGGCGGGTGCGGGAGGCACGGGGCGGGGCGGGCCGTGCTTGACTGGAGCCGTGACCGCAGTGAAGACGATGCCCGCACAGGTCCGGCCGGACACCGAGACCACGCCCGAGACCGGCGAACCGGTGGTGGCGCACATCGTGAAGACGGAGCCCGGCGAGAACGCCGCCGCCAAGGTCCTGGAGGCGCGCATCAACGGCACGCCACTGGAGGCGCTGTGCGGCCACGTGTGGGTCCCCTCGCGCGACCCGCAGCAGGTGCCGGTGTGCCAGAAGTGCAAGGACATCTACGACACGTACCGCATGTTCAACGAGGGCCTGAACGAGACACCGGACGAATGACGCCGAGGTTCCGTCCCGCGGTCCGCGGTCTCGTGGTCGACGCGCACGGTCACGTGCTGATGGTGCGCCTGGTCTTCCCGGAGGGTGCGTACTGGGTGCTGCCCGGCGGCGGCATCGACGAGGGCGAGGACGTCCTCGATGCCCTCCGCCGCGAGCTGCGCGAGGAGACGGGTCTCACGGACCCGGTCATCGGTGCGCACGTGTGGAACCGTCTCCACGAGTTCCGGTTGGTCGACGGTGACGGGACGGTGTGGCACGGCCAGCGCGAGTCCGTGTTCCTCGTGCGCACGGAGCGTTTCGACATCAACCCGTCGATGTCCCCCGAGCAGTTGCGGGCCGAGAACCTGCACGAGCACCGCTGGTGGTCGGTGGACGAGATGGCCGCGTACGACGGCACCGACCTGTTCGCCCCGCGCGACATCCACCTGCACGTCCGTTCCGTGCTGGAGGACGGCCCGCCCGCCGTGCCGTTCGAGATCCACCAGGTGAACTGACGGGGCCGCTCAGCGGAAGTCGCGGCTGGGCACCGACGCCGGCGCGAAGAGCGGCGAGATCGACTCCGCCACCACGTTCACCACCCCGTCGGCGCACTCCACGCGGCCGCGCACCAGCAGGGCCGATGCGTCCCTGGCCACGGCACGGTGCCTGGCCCAGCACCCCTTCGAGCACACCACGTTGATGAGGCCCGTCTCGTCCTCGAGGCTGATGAACGTGGCGCCGCGCGCGGTCATCGGCCGCTGGCGGTGCGTGACCACGCCGGCCACGAGCACGCGGTCACGGTGCGGCACGGCACCCAGTTGCGCCGCCGTGAGCACACCCTTCTCCTGCAGCTGCGCGCGCAGGAACACCGTGGGGTGGCCGTCGGGCGAGATGCCCGTGGCCCACAGGTCGGCGATGGCCTCCTCCACCGGCTCCATCCCGGGCAGCACCGGCGTCGACTGCACCCCTGTGACGCCCTGCAGGGTCATCGCCCCGCCGGTGTGCGCACCCGCCTCCCACAGCGCGTCGCGCCGCGCGTCGCCGAACGACTCGCCGAACGCGCCTGCGGTGGCGAGCGCCTCGACCTGCCTGCGCGTGAGCTGCGGGACACGACGGCCGAGATCCTCCATTGACGCGTACGGGCGGCCCTGCGCCACGACGCGCGCGAGCTCCGCACCGATGCCGCGCACGGAGCCGATGCCGAGGCGCACGGCGAGACCCCCGGCGGACTCCCCGCACTCCTCCAGGGTGGCGACGTCGGCGGAGGCGTTGATGTCCGGCGTGCGCACGAGCACGCCGTGGCGGCGCGCGTCGCGCACCAGCGTGTGGGGCGACCAGAAACCCATCGGCTGGGCGTTCAGCAACGACGCACAGAACACCGCCGGCTCGTGCAGCTTGATCCACGAGGATGCGTACACGAGGTAGGCGAAGCTGACCGAGTGGCTCTCGGGGAAGCCGTAGTTGGCGAAGGCCGCCATCTTGTCGAAGATCTCGTCGGCGACGGCCCCCGTGATGCCGCGCTCCGCCATCCCCCCGTACAGGCGCACCTTCAGCCGCTCCATCCGCGCGCGCGACCGCTTCGACCCCATGGCCTGGCGCAGCTGGTCCGCCTCGCTGGGGGTGAAGCCGGCGACGTCGATCGCCATCTGCATGAGCTGCTCCTGGAAGAGCGGCACACCGAGCGTCTTGCCGAGCGAGTTCTCGAGCAGCGGGTGCAGGTACGTGACGGGTTCCTTCCCGTTGCGCCGGCGTATGTACGGGTGCACCGAGCCGCCCTGGATGGGGCCCGGCCTGATCAGGGCGATCTCCACCACGAGGTCGTAGAAACGGCGCGGCTTCAGGCGCGG
>CAYXRQ010000052.1:0-7906 GCA_964466765.1 uncultured Bifidobacterium sp.
GTCACGAAGACCTCGCCGTGCTCGAACGGATTCATCGTGCCGGGGTCGACGTTGATGTACGGGTCGAGCTTCTGCATCGTCACGCGGAGACCGCGCATCTTCAGCAGGCGACCGAGCGAGGAGGCCGTGAGACCCTTGCCGAGTGAGCTCGCGACTCCACCGGTCACGAATATGTGCTTGGGCATCGGGTCTCCCGCCAGGTTCGAATCTCTAACGGGAGGTCATCCTACCCCATACGGCGGTCAGGACGTTCATGCTCACTTCGCCGGCCGGCGGCGTTTCGCGTTCTCCGCGGAGAGGGTTGCGATCAGGTCCCGAGCGTGGGCCGTGGCGGAGTCGTCGGCGACACCGCCGGACAGCATGCGGGCGACCTCGGACACCCTCTCGTCCCCGTCGAGGACCGTCGCAGAGCCGAATGTCCTGCCGCGGGTGACCTCCTTTGCCACTGCCACGTGGCGGTGCGCGCTGGCGGCCACCTGGGGCAGGTGCGTCACCGCGAAGACCTGGTGGCTGCCGCCGAGGGTGCGCAGGGCCGAGGCGACCGCGACCGCGGCAGAGCCGCCGATGCCGGCATCCACCTCGTCGAACACCATGGTCCCCGGCTCGTCCGTGAGCACCAGGCGGATCGCGAGCATCGTCCGGGCGAGCTCACCGCCGCTCGCCACCTTCGTGAGCGGCAACGGTTCCGATCCCGGGTTGGCGCACAACAGGAAGGTGACGGCCTCCCCTGCGGGGTCGGACTCGGGCCCACCGACCGAGACGATGACCTCGGCGTGCGGCAGCGCAAGGGTGCGCAGGTGCGTCTCCACCGCCTTGCCGAGGGCGGGCGCGGCCTTCCGGCGCAGGTCCCCCACCGTGCGCTGCTCTGCCAGCAGCCGGCGCAGGGCCTTCTCCCGTGCGGTGTTGAGCTCGCTGACCCGTTCTGCGTAGCCGGTGAGCTCTGCCAGCCTGGCGGACGCCTCGTCCCCGAACCGGATCACGTCGGCCAGAGAGTCTCCGTACTTGCGCATCAGGTCGCGCAGCAACTGGCGTCGTGCCCGGACGTGGGCCAGGCGCTCGGGGTTCTCCTCGGAGGCCTCGGCGGCGGCCCGCAGTTCGGCGAGGACGTCGGACGCCTCGGCCGAGAGCGCGGCGAGGCGCTCCCTCATGCCCGCGAGACCCTCGAGATTGCCGAGAGCGCGGACCGCGGCACCGATTGCATCGACAGCGGCATCGTCGTCACCCAGTGCGGCGGCGGCGGCCCACAGCGCGTCACGGTGCTTGGTGGCATCGGCGAGCAGGTCCTCCTCACGGCCGAGTTCCTCCTCCTCCGTGGCGGAGGCGATGGAGGCCCCCAGGATCTCGCCGGCCTGGAACTCGAGCAGGTCGATCTCTCTTGCCCGGGTCTTCTCGTCGCCGCCGAGAGCGGCGAGTGATGCGTCGATCTGGGTGACTTCTTCCCGGGCCGCCCGCAGCCCCGACAGGTCGACACCCGCGAACCGGTCGAGTGCGTCGCGCTGCACCGCCGCGCCGAGGAGCCTCTGGTGTGCATGCTGGCCGTGGATGTCCACGAGGTCGGCGCCGATCTCGGAGAGCTGCGCGACCGTGGCCATGCGCCCGTCGACGTACGCGCGCGACCGTCCCTCGCGGGCTATCACCCTGGCGAGGATGGTCTCCGTCTCGCTGCCGTCGGCTCCGACGGTGACGAAACGGGCCTCGACCCGCGCCTCCTCGCAACCGGCGCGCACGACGCTCGCGTCGGCGCGGGCCCCCACGATGAGGTTGATGGCCTCGACCAGCATGGTCTTGCCTGCACCCGTCTCCCCGGTGACGACAGTGAATCCGGGCCCGAACGTGAGGTTGACCCGCTCGATCACCCCGAGGTTCTCGATGGCGAGCTCGACGAGCATCAGCGGTCCGCCAGGCCGAACTTGGACTTGAGGATCTGGTGGAAACGCATGCCCTCGAACCTCACGAACCGTGCCGTCTCCTCTGCCGCGTCCACTTCCACCACGTCCCCCGGCTTCAGTGAGTGCATCAGCTCGCCGTCCAGGGCAACGTTGACCTGGCGGTGGCCGAGCACCTCGATGCGGATCCGTTCGGTGGGGTCGAGGACGAGAGATCTGTCGAACAGCATGTGCGGCGAGACCGGCGTGACCAGCAGCGCCCGCATGCGCGGCGAGAGCACGGGGCCCCGGGCCGAGAGCGAGTAGGCCGTGGACCCGGTCGGGGACGACACGATCAGCCCGTCGGCCGCGTAGGTGCTGAAAGGCGCGCCGTCGATCTCCACCGCGACGCGGACCGTGTGGCCGGCCTCCTTCTTCTCCACCACGACCTCGTTCAGTGCCCGCCTCTCGCCGAGGAAAGACCCCGAGGCCCATGTGCGCACGCGCACGAGCATGCGGTCGTCGAGGTGGTAGTCCCTGCCCTCCGCGCCCGACATGAAGAGCCGCAGCGCGTCCACTGCCTGGCCCTGCTCGACCGCAGTGAGATAGCCGAGCAGACCCACATTGACCCCGATGATCGGCACAGGCCGGCCGTCGAGGGTGCGCACGGACCTGAGCATCGTGCCGTCGCCACCCACCGACACGAGAACGTCGATGTTCTCGAGGCCATCATCTGCCTCGATGTCGTCCAATGGGCCCGCGGCGACGAGGGCCGGCACGTCCGCACCGGCGACCACGGGCACGTGCCCGTTCGCCACGCACCACGCGATGATCTCGCGGCCGGTGCCGACGGCATCCTCGCGGAAACGGTGGAGGGATATCCCGACGCGACCCATGGCTACAACCTACGACCGCCCTGCGTCCCGGAGGTGCAACAGGAACTCGGTGTTCCCGTCCTGGCCCTTCAGCGGCGACTCCATCTCGCCCACAACCGTCCATCCGAGGTCAACGGCCGCCCCCGCGACCCTGTCCACGGACGCCCGGTGCAGCACCGGGTCCGTGATGACACCGCGCCCGCGCGATGCCTCTTCCCGGCCCACCTCGAACTGGGGCTTCACGAGCAGCACCATCTCGGCGGGGACAACACCGTCCGCAGTCACGAGACGCGACATCGCCGGGAGCACCGTCACGAGCGAGATGAAGGAGAGGTCGGCCACCAGGAGCGAGCACGCAAAGGGCAGGTCGGCAGGCCCCATGTCCCGGATGTTCGTCCCCTCGCGCCATGTCACCCGTGCATCACCGGCGATGCGTTCGTGCAGCTGGTTGCGGCCGACGTCCACGGCGAACACCCGCCCCGCACCGTGCTGCAGGAGGCAGTCGGTGAAGCCACCGGTGGAGGACCCTGCGTCGACGACGGACCGCCCGGCGAGGGCGATACGGAATGTCGAGACCGCCCCCTCGAGCTTCTCTCCCCCGCGGCTCACGTACCTGCGCTGGCGGACGATCTCGATCGGCTCGTCGGGAGCGACGAGACGCGACGCCTTCAGCGCCGGGGAGCCCGCCACCGTGACGGCATCCTCCTCGATCAGGCGCGCAGCCTCGGAGCGGGAGGACACGAGCCCGCGCTTCACCATGGCGGCATCCAGCCTGATCCTCACGGCCCGAGCGTAACTACCGAGGAAGCCCGCACTGCGGGAGGTTCTCAGGCGAGAACCCGGTCCACCACTGCGGCGAGGTCGGCGCCCATGATGCAGTCCGGCGGGGCATCACCCGCGGACCCGACGCCCGTGAGCACGAAGCCGAACCGGCACCCGATCGTGCGGGCGAAGGCCCCGTCAGTGGACACCTTGTCCCCCACCATGAGGAACCTCTCGGGGCTGATGCCGGGGAAGCGCGAGAGAACAAGGCGGGCCATCGGTTCGTGCGGCTTGCCGGTGACCACCGGCTCCGCTCCGGACGCCGTCGCGATCGCGGCGAGCACCGAGCCGCCGCCCGGCAGCAGACCGTCCGGCGTGGGGTACGAGTTGTCGGAGTTGCTGCCCACGAGACGCGCCCCTCCACGGACTGCCCTCATCGCGTCAGCCAGGACCATGTAGTCGAACTCGCGGTACAGACCCACCACGACGTCGCTGTAGTCGTCCCTGCGCCCGGGGTGCTCGTGTGCCACGACGACCTCGCACCCCGCTTGCGCGACCTCCTCCCTCAGCCCCGCTCCCCCGCACACGAGCACCCGCCCACCGGGACGCAGGATCGAGGCCGCGGACATTGCCGACGTGACGACACGTCCGCGCGCGTCCAGTCCGATCGCCGAGAGATGCGCCTCCTGCTCGGCGACTGTCGAGAAAGAGTTGTTCGTGACGTAGAGAACCTCAATGCCGGCCTCCGCCGCCCGCCGGAGAGCCTCCACCGAACCCGGCACGGCACGGTGGGCCAGCCACACCACGCCGTCGAGATCGCAGAGCAGCACGTCGGGGCGCACGGTTTTGTCCATCGCCCCCAATCCTGCCACCCTTGGTGCGTGCCCCGCTTCGAACCGTTCCGCGCCGCCCGGTATGCCCTCGCAACACCCGGGGACGTCGCGCCGCTCGTCTCTCCCCCGTACGACGTGTTCGGCGAGGAGGAGCGCGACGCGCTCGCCGCCTCGCACCCCGCGAACATCGTGCGCGTCGACTACCCCGTGGAGCGCGACGGCGCGGGACGCTACGACGCCTGCGCGTCGGTCCTCGCCTCGTGGGTCGCCGACGGCACGGTCAGGATCGATGATTCCCCGTCCTTCACCCTGTACCGGATGAGCTTCGTCGACGACACGGGACGCCCGCGCGACACCGTCGGCGTGATCGGTGCACTCGAGGTGGTGGATGAAGGTGCGGGCGGCGTGCTCCCGCACGAACGCACCACCCCGAAGGCCAAGACGGACCGCCTGGACCTGACCCGTGCGACGCAGGCGAACCTGAGCCCCGTGTGGGGGCTCTCCCTGACCGCCGGTCTCTCCGCACTGCTCACCGAGCCCGGCGAGACCGTGGCCCGCACCACGGACGCGGCGGGCGTCGTGCACACTGCCGAACGGGTCACTGACCCGGTCCGCATCGCTGCGATCGCGTCTGCGGTGTCATCGAGCCCCGTGCTCATCGCCGACGGCCATCACAGGTACGCGATCAGCCGCACCTACCGGGACGAGCAGCGGGCGGCGGGCGGCACGGCGGCGTCCGACCTGGTGATGACCTACGTGGCGGAACTGGTCGCAGAGCAGTTGAGCATCGCCGCGATCCACCGCCTCGTGACCGGGCACTCCGCGGACGAGGTGCTGGAGAGGATCGCGCCGTTCTACGACACCGAAGCCGCGGGCCCGGTGGGCACCGGCACGCTCGCGATCATGGATTCCGCCGGGAGGCTGTGCCTGGTCGACCGCGACGGGAACGGGACATGGCTCACCCCACGCGGGGATGCCTTCCGCGGCATCCGCGACATGGACAGCGCGCGCCTGGAGCACGCCCTCGGGGACATGATCGGGGCCGTCACGTACCAGCACGGGGTGCACGACGTCCTCGCCCGGCTGCGCGGCGGCGACGCGGACTGTGCCGTGCTCATCCGGCCTGTGTCGCTGCAGGAGATCAGGCGCACTGCCGACACCGGCGAGCTGATGCCGCCGAAGTCGACCTTCTTCACCCCGAAGTTGCTGACCGGGATGGTGTGGAGGCCGCTTAGCCCGTGAGGCAGGCAGGGCCGTGCGTCAGGTGATCGACGCGGCGTAGATGCCCGCGATCGTGGCATCGAGAACGGAGTCGAACTCGGCGTCGCTCTGCTGGGCGGACAGGCCCTCGGACAGTGCCCGCGAGAAGCTGGCGATCATCCCCTTGTTGCGCGAGAGCCTGGCGTTGGCGTCCTCGCGGCTGTAGCCGCCTGACAGCGCCACCACCCTGACGACGCGTGCGTGGGACACGAAGTCCGCGTACAGGTTGTCCGAGTCGGGCAGCGTGAGCTTCAGCATCACCGGCTGGTCGGCCGACAGCGTGTCGAGGTGCGCGGCTATCGATGCATGCAGGATCGCCTCGGCCTCGGCCTTGTCGGGGATGTTGATGTCGACTTCCGGCTCGATGATCGGCACGAGCCCGTGGCCGATGATCTGCCTGGCGACCTCGAACTGCTGCGCCACGACTGCCTCGATGCCCGGCGTGCTCGCCGCCTTGATGACGGAGCGCATCTTGGTCCCGAAGATGCCCTTCGCCACGCCCCGCGCGCACAGCGCATCGAGGTCGGGCATCGGCTTCATCACCTGGACACCGTCAGCCTCGTCGGCAAGCCCCTTGTCCACCTTGAGGAACGGGATGACCTTCTTGCGGCTCCACAGGTACTCGGCGGAGCCGAGTCCCTCGATCTGGCGGTCCATGGTGCCCTCGAACAGGATCGCCCCGAGCACGCGGTCACCGTTGAACGCCGGGCTCAGGATCATGCGGGTCCGCATCGCGTGCATCAGGTCGAACATCTGCTCGTCGCCCGAGTAGGTGGACTCCTCGATGCCGTAGAGGCGCAGTGCCTTCGGTGTGCTGCCGCCGCTCTGGTCGAGTGCCGCGATGAAACCCTTTCCCTCGCGCATGCGCGTCAGTTGCTCGTTGTTCATGGGTGCACCTCTTGTTGCCGGGCCGGGGGACGGACCCACAATAATCAGCGCTCCGTGAGACCGTCCGCGAATCCCCTGAGGAACCTGTCGACCTGGCCGGGCCTGCGCACCACCGTGACTCTCCCCGCGCGGACGTCCGTCCGCGCCGCGAGCCCGCCGCCACCCGCGAAGAACCGCTTGTTGACAGAGCCGTGGACGGCCACCCGCGTCCCCGATGCGAGAGGATTCTCCCCCTCCTGTGTGACGGGGACCACCGTGCGGCCCCCGGCTCCCCTGCAGACCACGTCGAAGGACGTGAACACCCGGCCGTCACCGGTCTCAGTGACCGTTGCGTCGCGGCTGACCTCGCCGACGATCACCACCGCGTTCACGTCCGTCGGCAACTGCGTTGCCGGTTGCCCCTTGTCCGCTTCCTTCTTCTGTCCCATTGGTTGACCTCCTTGCGGGGGTCATGTGGGTCATCAGCTTCCGAGCGCGGCAAGCCTCTCGACGACGTCAGCGAACCCGGGGTCGTGCGCGGCGACACGCTCGAAGAACGTGCGCGCCTCGATCACGTTGCCGAGCCGGTCGTGCAGGTCACCGATCACGTACCACTGGCGGAGATGGTGCTCGGCAGGACGCTTGACGTCGTTGGCCGACTTGTCCATGAACGACAGCGCCTCGAGCAGGTGCCCCCTGTCCGCGAGCGAGCCCGCCTGGACGATGCGCGCCTCAGCCATCAACTCGGGGTTCGGCGAGGCCGCGGCGACGTCCTTCCAGAGCTCCTCGACACGGGCATGGTTGCCGAGCGCCCGGTGGCAGTCGGCGAGCACTGCGTGGTTGAAGATCCAGTCCGGGTTCAGCTCGAGTGCCCGCTCCAGCGCCTCTGTGGCACGCTTCCACTGCCCCGCCCTGTAGAGGCACAGCCCGTGCATCTCATGGACGGCGGCGACATCGGAGTATTCCTTCGCCATCGGCCCGAGGATCTTGCGGGCCTCCTCGTAGCGGAATGCCTCGAAGGCCTGGAGTGCGGCCTCGTACCGCTTCACCGCACGGCCCGCGGCACGCCCGCCGAGTGCCCTCTCGAACTCCTCGATCACGGAATCGAGTGCGCGCACCTCCTTGCGGCCGCCCTTCTGCGCACGGCCCGTGGACTTCGACCGGGCACCGGTCGGCTGACGTCGCGGACGGGTCGACGAACCCTCGTCCACCCAGATCTCGGCGGAGCGCTCCGGCGGGCGTGACGGCTCCAGGTTGGTGCGCCGGCCACCGGTGCGGCGTCGCACCTCCTGCGAGCGACGTTCCTTCTCGGTGCGCGGCTCGCGTTCCTCCCAGAAAGGACGGTCGTCATCACGGCGCGGACCGTCGTCGCGACGGTCGTCGCGGTTGAACCTGCGCGGACGGTCATCATCCCGGCGCGGCCTCGACGGCCTGTCATCATCGC
>CAYXRQ010000053.1:0-7727 GCA_964466765.1 uncultured Bifidobacterium sp.
GGGTTGATCCACATGCTTTCGATCGTCTCGCCGTCGTCGTGAAGGGGCTCCTGGGCCTCGGGGGCGCGGGCCACGAAGAACCGTGTGTCGAAACGGCGGCGCTCGCCCTTCGGCGTGATCCAGTGGCTCACGTAGTGGATGTTGTGCGTGGAGAGGTGCAGGTTCTCGCGCCTGCACAGGTCGAGGAGCGCGAGCGACCCGTCATGGATGTTCTCCCTCTCCTTCTCGAAGCGGTCAGCCGTGGCCGGGTCGTCGAAGCGCACGACATCACCCGTGTCGCGGTGGTGCGCAAGGAGGACACCGGCCTCCTCGAAGCACTCGCGGATCGAGGCGACCCAGTAGGCGAGACCGCCGGAGGGGATGCCGAGGAGGCTGCTCGCCTGCTCGTCGCTGAGTCCCTCGCAGATGTCACCGATCTCGGTGGAGGCATCCACCTCGTCGACCTTCCCGCCGGGGAAGACGAACATCCCGCTCGCGAATGCCGCGGTGAAGGTGCGCCGCAGCATGAACACCTCGAGGCCGTCGTCGCCGTCGCGCACGAGCAGCACGGTGGCGGCAGGCTTGACGGGGACCTTGTCCGGGTCGAACGGCTCGTCCTGCTTCGGTGCGTTGCTCATGTTGTCCCCCCGGGGGCACACCCTATGGCGGTGCACCCTCCGGCAGGGAACCGAACGCCTCCCAGGCCACGCGTGACGATTCCGCCCGGAGGGGGCATCATGGGGGCAGGACCCGGTTCATGATGATCTTCCAGCAGTACTACCTCGAGTGCCTCTCCCACGCCAGCTACCTGATCGGCGACCCGGCCACGGGGAAGGCGGTCGTCGTGGACCCGCAGCGCGACGTCTCCGGTTATGTCTCTGATGCGCTGGAGCAGGGCCTCACGATCACCCACATCATCGAGACGCACTTCCACGCCGACTTTCTCTCCGGCCACCTCGAGCTCGCGGCGCAGACCGGGGCCGTCATCGTCTACGGCAACTCGGCGAAGGGCCGCGTCGGATACGACATCGTCACCGTCGGTGACGGCGACACCATCGAGCTCGGGAAGGTGGTGCTGGAGATCATGGAGACACCGGGCCACACGCCTGAGTCCATCTGTGTCGTCGTCCATGACGGCAGCGGCACTCCGTACGGGGTGCTCACCGGCGACACGCTCTTTGTCGGCGACGTCGGGCGGCCCGACCTGCTCGGCGCCGTGGGCTTCACAGCCGACGGTCTCGCCCGCCAGCTGTACGACTCGCTCCACGGGAAGCTGCTGGGGCTGCCGGACACCACCCGCGTGTTCCCCGCGCACGGTGCTGGGTCGGCGTGCGGCAAGAACCTGTCCACGGAGACGTCGTCCACGATCGGCGAGCAGCGCCGGACCAACTATGCACTCGCCCCCATGGACATCGACGACTTCGTGGACGCAGTCACACAGGGTCAATCAGTGGCGCCGCTCTACTTCCTCTTCGCCGCGCAGAAGAACCAGCGTGCGCACGAGCTGCTCGACGAGCAGGCGCCGATCGTCATGCTCGATGCCGACACCGTGCTCGCCCGCCAGGCAGAAGGCGCTGTCGTGATCGACTCGCGCGACGACTGGTCGTTCGCACTCGGCCACTTCCGTGGGTCCATCAACGTGGGGTTGACCGGCCGTTTCGCCGAGTACGTGGGCGAGGTGATGCAGCCCGACACCCCGATCGTTGTGGTGACCGAGGAGGGGCACGAACAGGAGGCCCGCACGCGGCTCGCGCGGATCGGCTTCGACAACGTGCTCGGCGCGCTCGCCGAGCCGGTCAAGACCTTCTTCACCAGACCAGAGCTCACGGAGCGCCAGTCACGCCTCTCGGTGGAGGCGATGGCGGAGCGCATCGCATCGGTGAAGGACCTGGTGCTGGTCGACGTGCGCGGCGAGGGTGAGGTGGAGCTCGGCACGATCCACGGCGCGCGCAACATCCCGCTGCCGGCCCTCCTCCAGACGATCGACGAGCTCGACCCGTCCGCACCCACCGTCGTGTTCTGTGCCGGCGGCTACAGGTCATCGATCGCGTCCAGCCTCCTGCGGTCCCACGGCTTCTCGGATGTCTCCGACCTGATCGGCGGCTACGGCGCGTGGGCGGCGAGCAACATCCCCGTCTCGCTCCCCTCCGTGCAGCCCCAGGACGTCCCCACGGACGGCACGGTCCACCTCCTCGACTGCCGCGAGGACGACGAGTGGCAGGCCGGTCACGTGGCAGGTGCCGCGCACATCCCGATGGCCCAGCTTCCGGGGCGCATCGCGGAGATCCCGGGCGGCACCCGCATCGTGAACATCTGCCGCTCGGGCAACCGCTCCGGGAAGGTCACGGCGTGGCTGCTGAACAAGGGGTTCGACGCCGTGAACATGACCGGCGGGATGAAGGCGTGGGACGCGGCAGGTCTCCCCGTCTCGCGTGACGACGGCGCGCGCGGCACCGTCATCTGAGGATTCAGTCCTTCTTGCGCATCTCGCGGTAGTCGCGGGCGCCGCCCTCGAGCGGCTCCACCTCCAGGGTGATGCCGTCGATGCCGGTCACGCGCATCTCCTGCGCGTCGGCGAGCGGCGTCGACCTGTTCACGCGGGCACGCCAGCGGGCACCGTTCACGACCACGACCCCCTCGGGGTCCACCGGGCCCACTGCGGTTCCCGTCTCGCCCACGAGATTGTCGCGACCGATGGTCGGCGTGGCGAAACGCGTGCGCGTCATCGACGGCATGCCGACCGTGTAGGTCAGTGCCACTCCCACGATGCAGGTGGCCATCGTGATCCACCCGGGGCGCAGGGACAGGCCGTCGACCGACCTGAACAGCCCGAACGACCCGATGACGTAGAGCACCATGCCGGCCCCCGTCCAGAAGCGCGGCACGCCGACCTGCACGTCCACGGCGAACGCCGCGAAGGCCGCGAGCACGAGCACGAGGGCGAGGCCGTTCATGGGCAGGGCGCCGAAGCCCATCGCGCCGAGCAGGAGACAGACCGCACCGACGAGACCCGCCACACCCACGCCGGCGGTGAAGAACTCGAACAGGAGCAGCGCGAGACCGACCGTGAAGAGCAGGTAGGCGGACGGCGGCGAGGCGACGGTGTGGAAGAGCCGCGGCACCAGACCCAGCTTGAAGAACCTGGTCGTGGTGGCCTCACGGTTCACCTGCCCGTTCTCGCCGATGCCGTCCTGGACAGTGTCGAGAGTGCGTCCCTTCACGGAGACCCCGTCCATCGCCAGGAGGATGTTGCGCAGCACGGGCACACCACGGTCGTCACCGGCGAACTTCAGGACCTTCTGCTCGCGGGCCTCGAGGAACCCGAGGCTCCCGCTGCGGAGAACATCATCCGCAGCGCCGAACGAGACGAGCGCACCGTCCACCTCGAGCGGCGTGCCGGTGCGGCCGATCCGCGCACCCGGCGCCATCGCCGCGACGTCCGCGACGGCCACCATCTGCGCGGGGAGCCCGTACAGGCGTGACCCGCTCGGCCCGACCCAGATGGCGACGGGGATGTCAGAGTTCTTGATGTCCGAGAGCAGGTCCGCCATATCGTCACGGCCGATGACGGCACCCCGCGTGTTCACCTGGAGCACGACGGCCTGCGCGCCGTTCGTCGCGCTGCGCCCGAGAGCGGTGCGGATGGAGTCGGCACTGATCCTGTCGAGGAGACCGGACACCTCGACCACGTCGACCGGGGGAAGGTCCACGGTCGTCGCCGAACCGTCGTCCGCGGCGCGTGCCGGGCCCATCGCCATCATCGGCGCGGCGAGCATGAGCCCCAGTCCGCACAGAACGCGCACCTTTGCGCCTACCCTCACTGGTCTCTCCTCGATCTGCCCTGACGACACGACACACCCATGGACATCCGCCACTTCCTCACCGCATCACGTGCACTCATTGTTGCGGGGAAGGGCGGGGTCGGGAAATCCGTGGTCTCGAAAGCCCTTGCGACAGTTGCCACAGGAGCGGGTTTGTCGGTGCTGCACGTGGAAATCGACGGGAAGGACGCCACTGCTCTCCCCGACTCCTCCGTGGACAGGCTGTCGCTCTCGGCCGGTTCTGCCCTCGGCGAGTACCTGCAGGGCAGGGGGCTGGGGATTCTCACCCGCCAGCTGGACCGCCTGGGAATCGTGGACCTTGTGGCGAGCACGGCGCCGGGCATCGACGACCTGCTCGTGCTCGGCAAGATCAAGCAGCTCGTGCGCGACGACCCGCACGACGTCATCATCATCGACGGTCCCGCCGCAGGGCATGCGGTCGACCTGCTCCGCTCCCCGCGCACGCTGAAGCGCACCGTCCGCGGCGGACCGATCGCACAACAGGCGGACGACGTGCTCTCGATGTTCGCCGATGCCACGAGACTGCGCGTGATGCTCGTGACGAGGCCCGCCATGACGCCCGTCAGCGAGCTGGTCGAGACCGCGCGTGACATCACCGAATCCCTCGGAGTCCATCTCTCGCCGGTCGTCGTCAACGGACTGCACACCGGGGTGCCGGCCGGCGTCACCGCTGCAGGGGGCACCGAGCTCGCACGCGCCGTCGCGTACGTCGAGGAACGACGGGCTTCCGAACAGGAGGCCGTCACGGCACTCGCCACTGCGGTGGAGACGCCGCAGCTGCACACTGGCCACCACATCGCCTCGGGAGCGGATCTCGTGTCCCTCGTGGCCGGTGACCTCCGGGACGCGATCGGGGATCTCGCGTGAACAACGATGCGGCACGTCTCTGTGGCACGTCGTCGGTCATCGTCACGTGCGGCACGGGTGGAGTCGGCAAGACCAGCTGCGCGGCGGCGCTCGGTCTGGTCGCGGCCCGCCAGGGCCGGCGCGCGGTGGTGCTCACGATCGACCCCGCACGCCGTCTCGCCGATGCGATCGGGCTCGGCGGCGGGGTCTCGAACGAGCCGGTCAGGGTGGAGTGCGACGCGACGGGCGAGCTGTGGGTCGCCATGCTCGACGTGCAGGCGACGTTCGACGGTCTCGTCACGTCGACGGCGCGAGACGAGACGCAGGCACGGCGTGTGCTCGACAATCCCTTCTACAGGGGCCTGTCCCAGTCGCTCTCCGGCACGCGTGACTACATGGCGGCCGAACGACTGCACGCGCTCGCGAGCGACCCGCGGTTCGACCTGGTCATTGTGGACACACCGCCCACGCGCAGTGCCCTCGACTTCCTGGAGTCACCAGAACGCCTCGCCCGGTTCCTGCAGCACCCCGTGGTGCGGCTGCTCGTGGCGCAGGGCCGCGGCGGCCTGCGCATCGCGGGAGCTGCGATGCAACCCGTCGTGAAGGCCATAGGCAAGGTCGTGGGAAGCGATGCCCTTTCCGGCGCCGTCTCGTTCCTCCAGTCGTTCGACGGCATGGAGGTGCAGTTCCGCGAGCGTGCGCTCGCGGTCGCGGCGTTGCTCCGCGGTGACGGCACGTCGTTCACGGTCGTGGTGGCGCCTGCGGAGGATGCGGTGACTGAGGCCGACTGGTTCGTGAACGAGCTGCGCAGGCTCGGCATCGACCTTCGTCTGGTGGTGGAGAACCGCGTGCCGCCCGCATTCGGGGAAGGCGTCGCTGCCGTGTTCCCCGGGCTCGTGACGGAGTCCGGGAGGGCAGAGACCGTGCTCGCAGGGTTCCGCGAACGGACACTCGGCGTCCATCCCGGGGCCGGTGTGGCCCGGGCGACTGAGTCCGCATCCGACATCCACGACATGGCTGGGATCACACGCCTGGCTGACGAACTCACCGCCGGATGACACGTCAGGGCAGCCGGCGGAGGCCCTGTGCGGCACCGTGCCGCGGTGCGGTCCGCAAGTAGCATGAGAGCCGTGCATGTTCTCGTGGCAACAGACGCCCAGTGGGTCCTCGACGAGGTCGTCGCGGCCCTGGGTTCCCCCTCGACCTCCTTCCAGGTGGTCACCAACGGCCGCAAGGTCGCGGACGTCGTCGCTGCACGGACACCGGACATCGCGGTCCTCGACCTGCAGGTCGGTGCGATGGGCGGCATGGCCATCACCATGGACCTCCGCCTGGACGCAAGCTCGGGGATGCTCCCCCACGTGCCGGTGCTGATGCTCCTCGACCGCGAGGTCGACGTCCACATGGCCCGGCGCAGCGGTGCGAACGGCTGGATCATCAAGCCCCTCGATGCGCTGCGCCTGCGCCGCGCGGTGGATGCCGTGGTCGGTGGTGGCTGCTATGCCGAGGGGATTCCCGCTGATGCTCCCGCAGGGACAGCCGGACCCGAGGCAGCCGAAGAATCGGCGGATAGCCTCGCCTAGCAGTCCAGCGGGGTGACCCGCCGGATCCACACCGGGGTGTGGCGCAGCTTGGTAGCGCGCGTCGTTCGGGACGACGAGGCCGCAGGTTCAAATCCTGTCACCCCGACCATTGCCCAGGCCTCGGCACGTGCCTCCCACGCCCAGTATCGCCACACATTCCTGCCATCACGACAGGAAGGACAGTTGACATGGCAGTCACTGAGGAAAGACTCACGCACCTCGCAGGTTGCCTCGACCGGACCATCGGCCCCGACGCACGCTCTACCATGCTGGACATGCTCACAGCAGCAGACGTGTCAGGCCTCGCCACCAAGAACGACATTGCCGTGCTCGACATCAAGCTCGACGAGGTGGAGAAGCGGGTGGACATGAAGCTCGACGAGGTGGAGAAGCGAGTCGGCATCAAGCTCGACGAGGTGGAGAAGCGGATCAACATCAGGATCGACGAGCTCGAGAAGAGGATGGACATCAAGCTCGAGTCACTCGAGCACCGCATCACGGCATCCACCATGAAGGCGATCAACCGTCACCTCACGTTCTCCGTCACCGCCATGTCGGCGATCACCGGGCTCATCACGCTGGCTGCCAGGTGACCGGCGCGGCGTCAGACGAGTAGTTCGGCAATCTGCACGGCGTTCAGCGCCGCACCCTTGCGCAGGTTGTCGTTGCTCACGAACAACGCGAGCCCGCGGTTGTCCGCCACCGACTGGTCCTGGCGGATACGGCCCACGAAGCTGGGGTCGGCGCCGGCCGCCTCGAGCGGGGTCGGGATGTCGCTCAGCACCACGCCGGGCGCGGAGGACAGGATCTCAGTGGCACGGGATGCCGTCATCGGGCGGGAGAACTCCACGTTCAGCGCGAGCGAGTGACCCGTGAACACGGGGACGCGCACGCAGGTGCCCGACACGAGCAGGCCGGGGATCTCCAGGATCTTGCGCGTCTCGTTGCGCAGCTTCTTCTCCTCGTCCGTCTCGCCGTCGCCGTCCTCGACCAGCGACCCCGCGAACGGAAGCACGTTGAACGCGATCGGCCGGGCGAACTTCTTCGGCGTGGGCCACGCGACTGCGTGACCGTCGAACGTGAGCCCGGCCGCGCCGGCCGTCATCGCCTGGGCCTGGGAGTCCAGTTCCTCGACGCCGGCGAGGCCACCGCCGCTGACCGCCTGGTAGGTGGACGCGACCATCCGCACCAGGCCGGCCTCGTCGTGCAGGGGCTTCAGCACCGGCATGGCGGCCATGGTGGTGCAGTTCGGGTTGGCGATGATCCCCTTCGGCGGGTTCTTCGCCAGGTGACCGTTCACCTCGCTGACGACGAGCGGCACCTCCGGGTCCATCCTGAACGCGCTCGAGTTGTCGATCACGGTGACTCCCGCGGCCGCGAAGCGCGGGGCGAGCTCACGCGACGAGGTGGCGCCGGCGGAGAAGAGCGCGATATCCAGACCTGAAGGGTCAGCAGTGGATGCGTCCTCCACCGTGAC
>CAYXRQ010000054.1:0-7669 GCA_964466765.1 uncultured Bifidobacterium sp.
CGCCCGTGGAGAACAGGTGGAGCAGCAGTGCCGGCAGGCGCACGGTGCACCCGCGGGAGGCGGCGGTGTTGGTGGGCACCGAACTGTTCGTCACCGACTGGCGCAGGGTGGACCGCGAGCATCTCGACGGGTTCCACTGGGCAGTGGACGAGGACCCCGCAACGGCGGACATGACGGCGAACGAGTCGTTCCCCCGCGGCGAGGAGAACGTGGACGGTTTCATGCTGCTGTCGCTCGTGACGTCCGCCTTCTTCAACAACTACCCGGTTGGCGCACCCGGGATGGTGGCATGGAACTACGGCGTGGACGGTGTGCGTTTCCCTGCCACGGTGTACCTGGAGGACGAGATCCGCATGCGCGTGATTCTCGGGGAGCTCACGGAGAAGCCCACGGGGTGGCTGCTGCGCAACAGGGTCACCGTGGAGATGGCCGGTTCGGACCGTCCCGCCATGACGGGCGATTTCCTGGTGATGCTGACGGGCTAGCGGGCCTCAGCCCGTCCCTGCGCACAGCCGTGAGGACGCCCTCAGGATCCGCGCCATCACCGTGAACGTGGCGATCGGTCCCGACGAAAGGTCAACCCGAACTGAAGGGTGCTCTCAGGGCCCGGCACCGGGCCCGAAGAGCGTGAAGAGAACGGCCTCGTCCATCGTGCGCTGCCACTCGGCGGCGTCGATGTCGCTTCCCTCGAGCATCGTGAGCGCCTTCCCCAGGACCGCGCCGTTGTACCAGGCAATGACGGCGCGCAGGTCGATGTCCGGGCGGATCAGGCCCTGCTCCTGGAACGGCCGCAGCGCGAGCGCGGTCCTCGCAACCACCTCGTTGTGGACCGCTGCGATGCGCCTCTCCAGGCTGGCGCGCGCGAAAGCGGAGCCAAGTGCATTCATGCGTTTCCACCGCACGACATCGCGGTCTCGTGAGTCCCGGCGCAGGAACAACTCCCCGATCGCCGCCCGGAGTCCTTCCCCGTCGTTCACGGCCCCCAACTGCATCACGAAGGAACCCACGTCTGCCTGCAGGCTGCGGAAGAAACGCTCTGCCTGGGCCTCCTCGATGAGGCCCTCCCTGCTCCCGAAGTAGTGGTACAGCGTCGGCGGGGTTGTCCCTGCCTCTGCGGCGAGATGGTTCGTGCGTATCGCGTGCTCGCCGAGTTCGTCGATCACCCCGATCGCCAGTTCGAGGATCGTGGTGCGGAAGTCGCGCTGGGACATCGAGGTCATCCTAGGGACCGGCCGTTGCCGGGCCGTCGGTGGACGTTCCCGTTCGCGGTGGGTCCGTTCGTCAGCGGAGCGTGCCGTCCGGAACCCAGCTGCCGTGTGCGCCGTAGGGCACGCGGCGCGGCAGGTGCACGCGGGCGACCGGCGGCCCGGCGAAGTCACGTGCGTCCACGATGACGAGCGCAGACCCTCCCGTGTTCTCGTCGTGCGTGATCGCCATCACCCAGCCGTCGTCCTCGGCAGCACTGGGTGACCTCGGGGCGAAAACGGGCTCGCCGCCGCGCACACCTTCGCCCAGGTGGTGCTCGGTGCAGGCACCCGTGTGCAGGTCGTACTTCAGCAGTCGTGAGCCGTACACCGGCTCCTCCGAGTTGCCCTCTCCGTCGAGGGCCATGAGGTAGGCGAAGCGCGCGGGCTTGCCGACGAGACGGTCGTCCACCCGGCCGAAGTCGCCGGCCCGGCCGTCGATCAACTGCTCGTCCACTGTCCCCCTCGCGGGGTCGATCGTCCAGCGCGTCAGGCGGCCGACCTCTGCGTAGTCGTTGCTGCCGTCGCCGAATGCGGAGTCCATCCGTGACACGTGGAGCACGATCCTGTCGTCCTCCTCGTGGGCGTTCACGGGGTGGAACACGTAGCACGGGTCGATCTCCAGCCACTGAACGTCGGCGTTGGTGCCGTTGCGCGGCATCACGCCCAGGCGCGCGCCGGCGTCCCTGTCGAACCGGAACGGGAACCCGGTGGCGAGTTGCCCCAGGTCGAAGCACACGGGCAGGTCCATGAACACCACGTGGTTCCGCGTCACGTTGAAGTCATGCATCATCACCATGCGTGGGATGTCGATCGGCTCCAGCTGCGACACCCTTCCGTCGGGCGAGACACGCACGTAGTGCAGGTACGGCGGCTGGAACGAGAAGTAGCTGAACGCGAGCAGTTCGCCGGTGTCGGGGCAGACCTTCGGGTGCGCGGTCATGGAGCACGTGAGCGCGCCGCCGTAGTCCTCGTAGCGAGTCGTGTTCAGGTCGCCGTCGAGCAGCCACGGCCAGTGACCCTCCTCCAGTGCCATCAGGGAGCCGTTGTGCGCGATCACGTGCGTGTTGCCAGTGCCCTTCGCGAGCTCTGGCAGTTTCACCCGCTCGCCGCGGTGGCGCCGCACCGGCTCTGTCTCCACGAACCTGTTGCGGTACCAGTCCGCACGGCCGTCCCGAAGGCGGATGCCGTGCACCATGCCGTCGCCGTAGAACCAGTGCGGCGAGGTGCCGTTCACGGGGTTCGGGCCGGTGCGCACGTAGAGGCCGTCCAGTTCGCGGGGGATGTTCCCCTCCACGCGCAGGTCTGTGCCCGTGATCTCGTCGAGAACGGGTTCCCAGTTGCCCCGGAGGTGCCACGGCGGCGCAGTGTCGGTGTCCATGGGTGGAGTCTTGCCGATGCGGGTCCGCCCCGCTAGGAGGACACTGCCGCCACTGCGATGCGGCGCGCCTCGCCCGCCTCGACGCCGAGAGTCATCAGCAGGCGCTCCAGCAGCGTCGAGACGTAGTCGTCGTCCGTCTCGCCGTCCACGGCACGCCGCACGGCGAGGAGCATCGCGCCCAGCACCACGTCGATGGTTGCATCGTCGATCACGGACGTGAAGCGGCCGGCCCTGTGCCCGTCGACGAGGTTCGCGTGCAGGTAGGAGAGCGGACCACTGATGAGCAGGTCGCGCTGGACGGACTCGAGGCGCAGCACGGCGCGCATGGTCCCCGGCGACGCCGCCGACGCACGCAGCGCGCGCGCGGAGGACTCGGCGAACCGCACTGCCTGGTCGGGCGTGTCCACCTCGGTCTGCAGACGGGCGGCGAACGTCTCCGCGGTGTGCAGCACGACCGCATCCATCAGGTCCTCGCGGTCGCGGAAATAGTTGTAGAAGGTCCCGTGGGAGACGCCGGCTGCTGCTGTCACTTCCCTCAGGCTGAAGCCCTCGCCGGCCTCGGCCACGACCTGCATGGCGGCATCCAGCAGAAGTTGCCTCGTGCGGGACCTCTTCTTGTGGCCCCTGGAAAGGGGAGCGGGGGGTGTGGTGACGGAGATGGTCATGCAGTTGACATTTTCGTCAATAATGACAAAGATGTCAAACATGACCGCACCCACCTTCCGCCTCCGGCTCGGGCACGCAACGATCGCCGCCCGCGACATCAACGCGATGGTCGACTTCTACACGGGGGTCCTCGGGTTCGTCGTGACGAACCGCGGTGAGCCTGTCCCCGGGATGGGCGAGATGGCGTTCATCTCGCAGACGTCGGAGGAACACCACCAGATCGTCCTCGTGCACACTCCCGACCCGGCGCCGAGGAACTTCGTGCTTGCCGACCACCTTGCCTTCCACGTCGACTCTCTCGACCAGTTGCGTGAACTGTCCGCACGTCTCTCCGACGCCGGCAACACGAGCGCGATCCCGATCAACCACGGGAACGCGTGGTCCGTGTACTTCACCGACCCGGAGGGGAACGGCCTCGAGTGCTACGTCGACACGCCGTTCCACGTGGCCCAGCCTTTCGGCGACGGTCTCGACCTGTCGAAGTCCGATGCAGAGATCGAGGAGGAGACGCGGGTGAGGCTCTCGTCGCAGCCCGAGTTCCAGCCCTTCGCTCAGTGGCGGCACGCCATGGACGCCCGGCTGGACGGGAGGGACTGACGGTGGACCTGGGCATCACAGGACGGAACGCGATCGTCTGTGCGTCGAGCCGCGGGCTCGGCTTCGCGAGCGCGAACGCGCTCGCCCGGGAGGGTGTGAACGTGGTCATCAACGGCCGCGACGCGCAGACTCTCGCCGGGGTCCGCGAACGCCTCGCCCGCGAGCACTCCGTGGAGGTCGCCGCCGTCGTGGGTGACATCACGTTGGTCTCCACGCAGCTGGCACTCCTGGAGGCGTGTCCGGAGCCTGACATCCTCGTGAACAACAATGGCGGCCCGACCCCGGGCAGGCTCGCAGACTGGGACCGCGACGCGTGGATCGCCGCGCTCGACTCGAACATGCTCGCGCCCATCGCGATGATCAGGGCCGTCATCGACGGGATGGTCGAGCGCCGCTTCGGGCGCATCATCAACATCACCTCCGCCATGGTGAAGACACCGATGTCGCCGATGGGCCTGTCCACCGGCGCGCGCACCGGCCTGACCTCCGTGGCGAAGGCGCTGTCGAAGGACGTCGCCCACGCGAACGTCACCATCAACAACCTCCTGCCCGAGCGCATCGACACCGAGCGCCAGAAGCAGATGGCGGAACTTCACGCCCGGATGGCGAAGATCACCGTGGAGGAGGCGTACGCGCACATGGCCAAGTCCATCGCCGCCGGGCGTCTCGGCACGCCCGAGGAGTTCGGTGATGCGTGTGCATTCCTCTGCAGCGCGCAGGCGGGGTACATCAGCGGGCAGAACATCCAGCTGGACGGCGGCTCGTACGCGGGACTGATGTGACGGCAACGGGCGGCGTCGACGTCCCGTTCCTCGTCGTCGGTGCGGGCCCCACCGGTCTCGTGGCCGCGCGGCTGGTCTCGAACAGCGACCGGGGCTGCATGGTCGTGGACCGCCGGGACGGTCCGCAACGCAACCCTGCCGCCCACGTGGTGAACCCGCGCACGCTCGAGATTCTGCGGCAGGCAGGGTTCGACATGGATGCGATCGGCGCGATCGCGCAGGACCCCGCGGATGCAGGCCACGTCAACTTTGTGACACGCCTGAACGGACGGCTCATCGGGCGGCTCCCGTTCGAACGACAGGGTGACGACATCCTCGGATTGACGCCCCACCCCCTGCGCAACATCTCGCAGCACCGGCTCGAGCCGTTGATGTCCGCGGAGGTCGGCGCATCCGGCCTTGTGGACCTGCGCTACCGCACGGAATGGGTGTCCGCGGCACAGGGCGATGACGGCATCGTCTCGGTGCTGCGGAACGTGGCGTCCGGCGAGGAGACGACCGTGCGCAGCTCGTGGCTGATCGGCGCCGACGGTGCGGGCAGTTCCGTGCGCAAGTGGACGGGCATCGAGATGGTCGGGCCCGGGAGCATCCAGAGTTTCGTGGCCATCCACTTCAGGGGGAGCCTCCTGCCGTACGTGGGGGACAGACCCGGCGCCCTTCATTTCGTGATGGACCCGGCCACCGCCGGGACCTTCATCGCACACGACGTCGACCGTGAGTCGGTCTTCATGGTGGGCTACGACCCCTCTGCTGAGTCGATCGATGACTACGGCACCGAACGGTGCGCAGCCATCGTGCGGGCTGCGATCGGGGACGAGTCTGCCGACATCGAGATAGTCGGGTCGGGCACCTGGCACATGACGGCGCAGGTTGCGGGACGCTTCCGCCACGGCCGGGTCTTCCTTGCCGGCGACGCATCGCACCGGTTCCCACCCACCGGGGGGATGGGCCTCAACACCGGAGTCGCCGATGCCCACAACCTGGTGTGGAAGCTGCTCGCCGTCGAAGCCGGTCGTGCGGCGCCGTCACTGCTCGACACATACGAGACCGAGCGACGCCCCGTGGCGGAGGTCAACTGCCACCAGAGCCTGACGAACGCCTTCAAGATGGTGATCCTCGCCGATGCACTCGGCCTGCACCCGGGCGCGACGAGCCGGGACCTTGCCGCATCCCTGGACGATCCCTCACGCAGCGGTGTCATCGCCGCGGGAGTGCAGGAACAGGCAACACACTTCGACATGCTCGGGCTGCAGCTGGGCTACGCATACGCAACGGCCCTGAACCCGGGTTCTGTCGTTGCTGCCGAAGCCATCGACCCGACCCTGTTCGCACCCGACGGATCCATCGGCTCGCGGCTGCCGCATGCATGGTCGGCAGACGGCCGTTCGACACTCGACCTCGTCGACGCCGGAGCGATGACATTGTTCTCCTTCGGTGAGCACGACGAATGGGCCGCCGCGACCCGAGGGTCAGCGTTGCTCAGGCACGTTCGTGTGGGCACGGACGTCATTGTCGGTGACGAGTGGCGGGAGATCTGCGGGATCGGGGTCGATGGTGCGGTGCTGGTTCGGCCCGACCAGCACGTCGCATGGGGGTCGGCCCGCCTGCCCGCCGACGTCGCCAGTCAGTTGGACGCGGTTCTGGATGCGGTTCTGGGCCGATGAGATGCTGATGAGATGAGGTGTCACGCGTGAGAGCCACAGTGGTCGGTGCAGGGATCGGCGGGATGACAGCGGCTATCGCCCTCGCCCGTGCGGGGCACCAGGTCGATGTCCTCGAGCGCGCAACAGGTGTGTCTCCTCTCGGGGCCGGCCTGCAGGTCAGTGCCAATGCCCGGCGTGTGCTGGTTGACCTCGGTCTCGGGGAGGCGTTCGGCTCCATCGCCACGGAACCGTCGCGGATCGTGGTGAGGAGGTGGGATGACGACTCTGTCATCGGCGAGGCACCGTTGACCGGCGTGCACGACACCCGGTTCGGCCATGCGTTCGCCAACGTCGCCCGCAACGACCTCGCCCGGGTGCTCGTGGATGCCGCCGTCGCCATGCCGAACATCCGTGTCCGGTTCGGCACGGCCGTGGAGGCGATCGACCAGTCGGGCCCTCACCCGGTCGTCCGGTGCACCGGTGACACAATCGAATCGGACGTGGTCATCGGCGCGGACGGGATCCATTCGGTCGTGCGCGCCGCAGTTGCCGGGGCCGACAACCCGAGGTTCTCGGGCTGGGCCGCTTTCCGTGCGCAGGTGCCGCGTGACCGGGTCGGCCACCTGCCGGTGGAGACGACGAACAGGGTCGGCCCCGGCGCCCACGTGGTGTCGTACTTCATCGGGAAGGACCGCAGCCATCTCAACCTGGTCTTCATCGCACCCGAATCGGAGTGGACGGGTGAGTCATGGACGGAGCAGACGAGCCTCTCCTCGCTGCGTGACGCGTTCGCCGGTTGGTCACCCCAGCTGCAGGAGATCATCAGCGCGGTGGAGGAGCCGGTGTACCGGTGGGCCCTGTACGACAGGGAACCACTGGCCACGTGGCGCAACGGGTCGGTGGCATTGCTCGGCGACGCCGCGCACCCGATGCTGCCGTTCATGGCGCAGGGTGCATGCCAGGCGATCGAGGACGCGGCCGTCCTTGCGCGCTGCCTGGACGGTGTCGAGCCATCACCGCGTCCTGTTGCGGAGGCTCTCGTGACGTACGAATCGACCCGCATCGAGCGCGCCACGCGTGTCCAGTCGGGCTCGTATTTCAACCGGATCGTGTTCCACTACCCCGACGGCGAGGAACAGAGGGCGCGCGACACGATGTTCGCCTCGGAAGGATGGTCGACAGCGACTGACTGGGTGTACGAGTACGACGCCCTGACGGCCCCCCTGGCGACGGCACCTGAATAAGGGGGCAGAACCGCCGCGCATCTGGGTCCACCTGGCTGTTCCTGCAGGACGAACTGGCACGCACCGAACTGGCCAACGGGCTGGCAGCCCGCATCTCCTTGATGGTGGCGTC
>CAYXRQ010000055.1:0-4658 GCA_964466765.1 uncultured Bifidobacterium sp.
GTGCGTCCGGCCCGCAGGTGGTGGAGGGCTGGTACGGCCAGCCGTACCCGAAGCCGCTCGCACGCACGCGCGAGTACGTGGAGATCATCCGCCAGATCGTGCGCCGCGACAAGCCGGTCGAGCACCACGGTGAGTTCTACGACATGCCCCACAAGGGCGGGTCCAATCTCGGCAAGCCGCTGAAGAGCACCATCCACCCGTTCCGCCCGGAGATCCCGATCTTCCTCGGCGCGGAGGGCCCGAAGAACGTCTCGCTCGCCGCGGAGATCTGCGACGGCTGGTTGCCCCTCTACTTCTCCCCCAAGGAGGACGCGTGGTACCGCGCCCGCCTGGAGGAAGGGTTCGCGAAGAGCGGCGAGGAGAACAAGGCGGACCGCTTCGAGGTCGCCATCCCGTTGACGGTCGTGCCGGGTGACGACGTGGAGAAGTGCGCGGACCTGGTGCGGCCGAATCTCGCGCTCTACGCCGGCGGCATGGGCGCACGCGGCGCGAACTTTCACTTCGAGGTGTTCGCCCGCATGGGGTACGAGGACGTCGCCCTCAAGGTGCAGGACCTGTACCTGGCAGGCAAGAAGGCCGAGGCGGCAGCGATCATCCCGCTGAAGATGGTGGAGGACGTGGCACTCGTCGGGCCGGTCGACAAGATCCGCGACGAGGCGGCGAAGTGGCGCGAGACCTGCATCACCACCTTCCTGGTGGGCGGGCCCGCACCGATGCTCTCGAAGTACGCGGAGATGCTCCTCGGCTGACCGGTCACGGCGCGGGCAACGGCCCGGGACACCGCGGGAGAAGGGAAAGTCAGGCTCCGTGACACCGTTCTGGAATACTCCCTGACGTGCTCACCCCGCCTGCGTACCTCTCCCCCTCCGCCATCGGCACGTTCCGTCAGTGCCCCCAGAAGTTCAAGCTGTCGCGCATCGACAAGCTGAGCGAGCCCCCCACCTGGCACACGCACCTCGGCACCTTCGTCCACGAGGTGCTCGAGCACATGTACCAGCAGCCCCCGGAGTCGCGCACCGTGGAGGGTGTGCGCGCCATCGCCGCGGAGCGCTGGGCTGCGAGCGGGTGGCAGGAGAAGGTCGACGCGCTCGAGGAGGCCAGAAAGCTCGGCCCCATCGCCAAGTTCAAAACGCAGGCATTCGAATGCATGAAGAACCTCTTCATGCTCGAGAACCCGGCCGAGACCGAGTTCGACGGCATGGAGCACAACGTGTCGGCCTCGGTCGAGGGGGTGCAGCTGCGCGGCATCATCGACCGCTTCTCGTTCAACGAGGACGGCACCATCACCATCTCGGACTACAAGACCGGCAAGGTCCCGAACCCGCGCTTCAAACCCGAGGACGACGAGTTCTTCCAGCTCCTCGCCTACGCACTGATGCTGCAGGAGGCCGACCAGGAGACGACATCCAGCGTGGAGATCGTCTACCTCGCAGAGCCGGTGGTGCGCCGCCTCGAGGTCACGCCGGTGAAGCTGTCCATCGCCAAGGGGACCATCATCGAGACGCGCGAGTCCATCGACAACTTCGCCTCCCAGGGCGACTTCCCGCCGGTCACCGGCCCGTTGTGCGACTGGTGCCACTTCAAGGCCACCAAGGTCTGCCCCGCGTTCAGCAACTGAGCATCCTGCGGGTCACGCCGTCGGTGCGGGCACCTGCTGCGTGATGCAGTGGACGCCGCCGCCGCACTCGAAGATCGGGCGGGCATCCACCCTCACGATCTCGCGTCCGGGGTACGCCGCGGCCAGCTGTGCCGCCGCCGCGTCGTCATTCGGGTCGTCGAACGCGCACATGATGACCGCCCCGTTGCAGACGTAGTGGTTGATGTAGCTCCAGTCCACGGGCCGGTCGTCCTCCCAGCCGGTCACGGGGGCGATCATCTCCTCCACGTCGAGCGCCCTCCCGTGTGCGTCGACTGACCCGCGAAGCACGGAGATGATCTCATCCGACACCGCGAAGTCCGGGTGCGCCGGGTCCTGCTGGCGGTGCACCAGCACCTTCCCCGTGGGCGTGAACGTGGCGAGGATGTCCACGTGGCCGCTGGTGCCGAACTCGTCGTAGTCCTTCGTGAGCCCGCGCGGCAGCCAGATCACCTTCTGCGCACCGATCATCGCCGCGAGTTCGTCCTCCACTTGCTGCGCCGTCCAGCCCGGGTTGCGGTCCGGGTCCAGCTGCACCGTCTCGGTGATCATCACGGTGCCGGCTCCGTCCACGTGGATGCCCCCGCCCTCGTTCACCATCGCAGACTCGAAGATGCGTGCCCCGCTCGCCGCCGCGATCACGGCACCGACGCGTGCGTCATGCTCGTGCGAGAGGTACTTGCCGTTCCCCCACGCGTTGAAGCGCCAGTGCGCGGCGGCGAGCCCGCCCCTGCCGTCCACGAGGAAGGTCGGGCCGCTGTCCCTGCACCACGCGTCGTCGATGGCGGTCACGTAGATCTCGGCGCCCTCGCCCAGGTGGTCCCGCGCGGCGTCCACGTCGTCGGGGTTCACGGCCACGAGCACGGGCTCGAACCTGGCGACGGCGTTCGCGACTGCGGCCCACGCCTGTTGGTACCTGTCGAGCGACTCGGAGCCGGACGGCCCGAACGTGAAGTTGCCTGTGGGGAACTGCATCCACGTGGCCACGTGCGGTTCCCACTCGGCGGGCATGCGGTGTCCCGCGTCCCTGGGGGTGCCGTCCATCACCCACACGGTAACGCCCGCACCCCGTAGCGTGACAGCGTGAGCGATCCGGTGCTGATCTTCGACGGCGAGTGCGGGTTCTGCAGGCGCTCCGTGCGCATCCTGCGCGCCCGGGTGCGCCGCGTGCCGCGCATCGTGGCCTGGCAGTCGATTGACCTCGCCGCGCACGGCACCACGGCGGAGGCCTGCCGGGAGGCGGTGCAGCACGTGGGGTCGGACGGCAGGGTACGGGGCGGTGCTGACGCCATTGCGCGGCTCCTCACGGAGGCCGGCCTGCCGTGGGTCATCGTGGGCCGGGTGATGTCACTGCCGGGGGTCATCCATGCGGCCCGCGCTGCGTACCGGTGGGTGGCGCGCAACCGTCACCGGTTCCGCGGCGACCCCGCCTGACGCACCACTCTCAGGACCCGGCAGTCTCCAGCTGCGCCGAGAGCGATAGCCACTCGTCCTCCGTCCGCGCAAGCTCGTCCTGCACCTCCGCGAGCTCGGTTGTCACGCGGGCGAGAGCGCCGTGGTCCGCACCGGCGTTCCCGAGTGCCTCGGTGAGTTCCTGTTGGCGCAGAGTCAGCGTCTCCATCTTCTTCTCGGCCTGACCGATGAGACGGCGCAGCGTGCTCGGGCTCTGCCGCGTGACAGGTGCGGACTTCTGTTTTCCCTTCGGCGCGGCGGTTCCGCCTGCCGGCTGCGCCTGCGGTGACGGTGCCCCCGCCGGCGTCCTCGAGGCGATGTCGCGTTCGGCAAGCCAGCCGGCCACCCCGCCCCGCACCAGGCGCGCGGAGCCGTCGCCGTCGAGCGCCATCACCTCGCTGACGGTGCGGTCGAGGAAGGTGCGGTCGTGGCTGACGACCACGACGATGCCCGGCCAGTCGTCCAGGTAGTCCTCGAGCGCCCGGAGCGTGTCGAGATCGAGGTCGTTCGTCGGCTCGTCGAGGAGAAGCACGTTCGGCTGCTCGATCAGCGTGAGCAGCAACTGCAGCCTGCGCCGCTCGCCGCCCGAGAGCGTGCCGATCTCGGCGAACTGGGCGTCGCCGTCGAACCAGAACCGCCTCATCAGGTTGATGTCCTCCACGGAGGGGGACCCCTTGTCGCCGGCGACTGCGTCCCGCACCCGTACCGAGTCGTCCAGTTCGCGACCGAGCTGGTCGTAGTGGCCGATGCGCACCGTGCTGCCGCGCGCCACGGTGCCCACCTGCGGCACGAGCCTGCCGGCGACGATCTCGAGCAGCGTGCTCTTGCCCGCACCGTTCGCGCCCACGATGCCCAGGCGGTCACCGGGCTCCAGCGAGTGGGTGACGCCGCGCAGCACGAACGGCCCGTCCGCGTTCCACTGCCACGACACACCCGACAGCTCCACGCCCTTGCTGCCCAGCCGCGCGCTGCCGAGCGAGAGGTCCAGTTCCCCCTGGCGCGCGGCCTGCTGCGGCCTGCGGGAGACGATCTCGCGCGCGGCATCCACCCTGGCCTTCGGCTTGGTGGAGCGGGCCGGTGCGCCGCGGCGCAGCCAGGCGAGTTCCTTGCGCGCGGCGTTCCTGCGGACCTGCTCGTCCACGGCTGCCTGCTCCTCGCGCTCGATCCGCGCCGCCAGGTACGCGGCGTAACCCGAGCCGGCGTTGACCCCGGACGGGACGTGCACGTGCGCGCGGCCGCGGTCGATCTCCACGACCTTGTTCGTGACCCGGTCGAGAACGTGGCGGTCGTGCGTGACGAGCAGCAGGCCACCGCCGTACGACGCCAGCCACTCCTCCAGGAAACGCACCGCGTCCAGGTCGAGATGGTTCGTGGGCTCGTCCAGGATGAGTGCCTCCCACTCCCCCGCGAGCAGGCCGGCGAGTGCGACACGTTTGGTCTGGCCGCCCGACAACTCGTCCGTGCGGGCCGACATCATGTCCCCCATGCCGAGTCTCTGCAGCATGGCATCTGACTGCCAGGTGCCCCCGGCCGCCGCACGGACGGTGCCCGCGGGGAGCCGCGTCGCCTG
>CAYXRQ010000055.1:4758-7620 GCA_964466765.1 uncultured Bifidobacterium sp.
TCGAGTCCGTGTTCTCGCTGCGCACCGCGTACGAGGACCCCGGCGTGGCAACGTTCGGGCTGCACAACGCCGTCATCCCGGTGGGGGACCAGTTCCTCGAGGTCGTCGCACCGGTGCGCGACGGCACCACCGCCGGCCGCTACCTGGAGCGCCGCGGTGGTGACGGCGGGTACATGCTCATCTTCCAGACGGACGACCAGCACACGCACCGCGCGACGGTGGAGCGCATGGGGTGGAGGATCGTGACCGACTTCGCCGCGCACGGCTACCGGTGCATGCAGCTGCATCCTGCGGACACCGGCGGCACGTTCCTGGAGATCGACATGCAGGAGCCTGCGGATGACTGGCACCCCGCAGGGCCAGCGTGGCGCGACCACGTGGACACCTCGCTCGTCAGGTCGTTCGTGCAGGCCGACGTCGGCTGCGCCGACCCCGAGTCCGTGTCCGGGCGGTGGGGCACGGCCATGGGACTGCCCGTCACGATCGGGCGCAACTGCGGGATGCACAAGGTGCGCCCGGAGGGTTTCTGCGTGCGGTTCGTGCCGGCGTCACCGCGGGGCGACGGGCTCGACGCGGTGGAACTCGACGTGGCGGACCGTGCGGAGATCCTCTCGCGCGCCGCGGGACGCGGCCTGGTCACTGACGGCGAGTCGGTGACGGTCTGCGGCGTGCGCTTCGTGCTGACCGAGCGGGACTAGCCGAGCTCGTCGGCGACGGCCATCACGACGTCGCGCTCGTCGTCGCTGAGGCTCGCGAGAAGGCTCGCGTCAAAGTCGTCAGCGAACCGGAGCCTCTCGACGTCCGGTGCGGGGGCGGCGTTCTCCATCCACACCGCGTGGAGCAGGAAGGGCATCCGCTCGCGGTTCGCACCGCGCGCGGAAGCGACCGGCCCGCGCGACACGTCGGCGGCGTCGAAGCAGTCCAGCCTGAAGCCGTCATCGTTCAGCACCGGCACCACGACCCATCCGTCGCCGCCGCCGGGCACGCCCCCTCGACGCGGCACGAAGATCGGCGACGACGGCAGGTCTCCGAGCGAGGGGAACCCCCACTCCGACGACACCGTGAGCCCGTCACGCGAGAGCGTCACCAGTCGCGCGTTCTGCTCCGCTCCGCTGACCTCGCGCTCGTCGATGCGGTCGCGGTACACGTGGAGAACGCGGCGCGCGAGCAGCTCGGGGTGGCGGCCCTGGTACACCACGTGGTGGTGGGTCGGTGCCGTGCGCCCGGCCGTGGACCAGTCCATCGCGGAGAGCTGCAGGTTCCACGTGCGCTCGTCGCGGAAGGTTGCCTCCACGCGCGGCTCGGGATTCCCCGGGGTGAACACCATTTCCGACACGGTCTGGGCGCACATGGCCGTCTGGTAGAAGCCGAGGTACGCGGGGTTCACCGGTCTTCCGTGTGCGTCCACGTCGCCCGGCTTCAGCCGGTACCCGAGGTCGGTGAGGTCAAGGTGCTCGAAGAGCACGCGCACTCCATCGGAGTCGTCCCACTGCGCGTAGTAGTGCCCGGTCGTAGGGCCGAAGAACGCACGCTCGCACGGCACCGGGGTGCCGGGCGGAGTCGCCTCCACCGCGTCCTTGCGCACGAAGTACACGGGGACCTGCTCGTCCACCGTGAGGGTGCGGTCGCCGCCCATGATCTCGTTCATGTCTGCCTTGAAGTTGCCCGAGTCGGCGAGCACCAGCCAGTTGCGCGTCTGGGTGATCGTGTGCATGGACCCCACCACGGTCGCACCGTCCACCGGCCACGTGCTCACCTGCGTGCCGCTGCCGTCGTGGCGCACGAGGTGCGGCTGCATCCCGGCGGCGGTCAGGACCAGCTTCACGGTCCACATGCAGTCGCGCTCGTCGTCGATCACGGGATGGGCGGTGGAGAACACCTGCGGCAGTGGGTTGCGGGCACCGAACGAGTCACCGCCCCAACTGGCCGCGCTCCCGACCTCACCGAGGAACCCGAGCGACACGGGGTCGACCTCGACAGGGCGCCCCACGTCCCACGTGGCGAAGAGCCGGCCGTTCCACGCGAGCGGTGCGGTGTTCGCCATGTTCGCGTGGCCGAACGGCGACTCGAGCCCGAGGAGACCTCCCCTGAACCTGTCGCGCGCCTTCTCGTGCAGCCGCCACACCGGTGTCTCGATCGTGCGCACCCGCACGGGGATGCGGCCCGGTGCGGCACCGTGCGTGCCGGGCGTCATCGAGATGCGCATCATCGCGCCGAACCCGAACAACTGGTACGACAGCCTGTCGTCGACCACGGGCGCACTCACGAACATCTCTCCGTGGAGCCCGGCCGGCCAAATGCCGGACGAGACCTCCAGGTCGAGGTCCGCGAACCTGGCTGTGAAGATCGACTCGGGCAGGGGCACGGGCGAACTCTATGCGCGCCCGGACTCGCCCCGCGAGGGACCGCCCGTCAGGAGACCGACTCGGCCGCCTTCGCCAGGTTCCCGAGCGTGACCTCCATGTTGCGGCGGTTGTGCTCCGCCCTGTCCGCCACCCCGCTCACGATCACGCCCATCTTGTGCATGAGCTTCGTGCGGTGGTCCACCCAGCTGTGCGTGACGCGGCAGCCGGCGGCGGTGGGCTCGATCTCGTACACCCAGTCGACCCACTTCCGGCCGAGGAGCATGAGCCCGAAGGAGAACTTCCGCGGCGCCTCGCACGCGTTCACCTTCACCACGGTCGACCACTGCCGCTTGCCGTTCCTGTTGCGGCCCTTGAACTCGGCGCCGACAGCAGGGCCGGAGGCGCCCTTCACCCACTCACCGCCCTGGTTCTCGGGCGACCACTCCCCCATGCGCGGCAGGTCGGTCACCATGGACCACACCCTCTCCGCTGGTGCGTTGATGTCCCGGGTCACTGA
>CAYXRQ010000056.1:0-7612 GCA_964466765.1 uncultured Bifidobacterium sp.
ACAAAGATCGTCGCAACTGTCGGGCCTGCAAGCTCCACGCCGGAGGGAATCGCGTCTTTGGTCCAGGCCGGCGCGGACGTCCTCCGCCTGAATTGCTCCCACCTGACCACGGAAGACCTCAGGAATGCGATTGCGGCCGTTCGTTCGGCTGCGCCCCAGGCCGCTGTCCTGGTCGATGTGCAAGGGCCGAAGATGCGCTACTCCGGGGAGGAGCAGACCCTTCCGGAGGGGCAGACAATCACACTGGGCACCGACGTTCTGGGGCTCGACACCGGTCTCCGCAGGTCGGAGGACCTGGGCCTGCAGGTGGGGCACAGGGTGCTGATGGACGACGGGCGGATCGAGTGCCGTATCACCAGTCTGAGCGGCACGGAGGTCGGACTCCAGGTCGTGCGAGGGGGCCTGCTGCGCCGCAACAAGGGGGTCAACCTGCCTGACACCGAGGTGTTCGGCGGTGTCCTGTCCACGAAGGACGTCGCGGACATTGAGGTCGCCAGGGAACTCGGCGTGGAGATCGTGGCGATCTCCTTCGTCCAGCATCCCGACGATGTGACCAGGGTGCGCGACATGGTCGGCCCGGAGATGCTCATCATCGCAAAGATCGAGCGCCCGCAGGCCCTGGAGCGTCTGGAGGCCATCTGCCGCGTCAGCGACGGCGTGATGGCCGCACGCGGTGACCTCGGAGTGGAACTGCCCTTCGAGGAATTGCCCACGTTCCAGCACACGATCGCCCTCACCGCGCTCCGCCTCGGGATCATCAGCATCTGTGCCACCGAGATGCTCGAGTCGATGATCGGCTCCAGTCGGCCCACCCGCGCCGAGGTTGCCGACGTGAGCGCCGCTGTCCGGGACGGTTTCGATGCCGTCATGCTCTCGGCCGAGTCTGCGGTGGGGCACAACCCGCCGCTCGCCGTGCGCTCGATGGCGAGCATCTGCGAGGTAGCCGAGCGGACCACGGCCCTGCCGAACCACTTCGCCGACGAGAACCCGGTGGCCGCGGCCGTCACGGCCGCGGCAGCGGCCCTTGCCAAGCGGACAGGTGCCGACTGGATCGTGTCCCTCACGTACACGGGCTTCTCTGCCCGTCTGCTGGCTGCATGCCGTCCCTCGGCACCCATTGTGGCGGTCACGCCGGACGAGGCGGCGGCTAGGCGTCTCCGCGCCGCGTGGGGTGTGTATCCCATCGTGAACCCGCGCGACCCCTCGATGACCAGGGCGATCGAGCAGGGGATAGCGGCTGCCCGGGCACACGGTCACGTCCGCTCCGGCCAGCGCCTCGTGATCTGCGCCTCACGAACGAGCCCCAGGTCCGACGCCGACACATTGTTGCTCCACGTGGAGCCCTGAGTCAGGCCATCGGGCGAAGGTGCCGGTGGAAGAACAGGAAGTACCCGGTCGACAGGAGCATCAGGCCACCGCACGCCGAGAAGACGAGCGGGACGGAGTCGATGCGCCTCGCGACGAAGCCCACGAGCAGTGCCCCGGCCGGCGCCAGGCCTGACATGAGGAGCGACTGGATCGCCATGACACGGCCCATGACATGTGGCGGCGTGTTGTTCTGGATGAGGGTCTGGTTGAGGTTCATGTAGAAACCACCACCGAGACCCCACATGAACAGGAAGAGCGCCATGGTCGCGATGCTGAATGACTGTCCGAGCAGCATCTGGACAGACGAGCCCCAGCAGAGCCCGCACATGAACCACAGACCCTTCTGACGGATGACGTGGTTCCAGCGCATGATCCCGAGAGACGTCAGCAGCTGGCCGACACCGAGCAGGGCGAACAGGAGGGTCGTCTGTCCTCCCGTGGCTCCCACTTCTTCTTTCGCCAGTTGTGGCCCGAGGACGATCCAGGGGCTCATCATGAAGAGCACGGAGCACCCGAGAAGGACGAAGAGCGACCGCACCTCTCGCTCGCTGCGGATGAAGGTGATGCCCCCGAGGATCTCCGAGCGGAGCTTCTTGCGTTCCGTGTTGTGCGAGGGGGGCAACTCCAGCGGCAGGAGCGCGAGCAGGCCGAGTGCATAGAGGACGGTCTGGAACCAGAAGGCACCCTGGATTCCCCAGGCACTGATCATGGGGCCCGCCGTCGCAGGGCCGATGATGAGCGCGACGTTGTTGCCTATCGTGCTGGTCGCAATCGCCCCGACAAGCTTGTCCCTTGGGACGAGCGTGGGCACTATCGCGGAGCGCACCGGGGTCCCGAGCGCGACGAACACGCCGCTTGCGAAACTGCATGCGACCGCCCACGGGATGGTGATGACATCAGTCGAGACGAGAACGGCGGTCACGAGGGCCACCGCCAGGGCACCGAGCTGGCTCGTGATGAGGATGGTCCGACGGTTGAAGTGGTCCGAGAGCACACCGACCGGAAGCGAGATCAGGAGGGCGGGAATGCCCATCACGAAGAGTATGAGCCCACTTGCGTCGGACCTGGCCCCGAGACCGAGAGCCAGCCACACGAACGCAAAGCGCTGGGTGCTCTGGACGAGGGTGAAGACGAAGGTGTTGCTCCACAGGAGCCTGAACGGGCGTATCGCCAGCAGTTCGGCCGGGCTGATGCTTCCTGTGGCCGTCACCAGAACATCGTTCCACACGGGGGAACGGAACGGAGCGTCAGAGGCACGAGTACAGGGCCTCGATGAGCGCCTTGTTGCGGGGGTTCTGCCACCTGGGGCCCATCTGGTTCATGACGTACCCAAATGCGACACCGGAGGCCGGGTCACAGAAGCCCACGGAGCCTCCTGCGCCGTAGTGCCCGAAGGCCGACAGGTTCGGGCCGAAGCCACGCTCCGGGATGGGGATCTGCACACCGTTCCCGAAGCGCGAGTTGCGCTCCAGGACCATGTCATGACCGTTGGACATCTCGGTTGTGAGTGCGCGCATCGAACCCTCGCTGAGCAACCCGCCGCCGCCCGCTGCGAGTTCCCTGTACACCCGCTCGACACCACGCGCGGTGGCGTGCGAGTTGGTGCTGGGTATCTCGGCTCGGCGCCACTCGGGTGTGTTCACCGTGCCGCCACCTGACGTGCCGATCGGGTTGTTGTACGTGTTGAAGGCGAGCAACTGCGCCTCGTCGAATCCCGATGTGTCGGTGGGTGTCGTGATGCCCCCGGCGGGCCACTCGAACTCAGCCACACGGTGGTGCTCACTGTCGGGGAGCCCGAGATGGACGTCTGCCCCCAATCCGCGGAGGAACATCTCCCTGAAGTGGCCACCCACGCTCACCCCAGTGCTCCGGCGCACGACCTCTCCCACGAGGAACCCGAAGGTGTTGACGTGGTAGCCGTGCGCGCTCCCGGGTCGCCACCAGGGCCTTGTCCGCGCCAGCTCCGCGCACATGAGGTCCCAGTCGTACATCGAGCCGGGAGGCAAGGTTCGACGCACCGCCGGCAGTCCCGCGCGGTGGCCGAGCAGGTCGGACAGTGTCAGTTCCTCCTTGCCCTGGCCGGTCAGCCCGGGCCAGGCGGCTGAAGCGCGCATCCCGTACGAGAGTTCGCCTCGGTCCACGAGCACTGCCGTGACGATGGCCGTGAGCCCCTTGCCCACGCTGAAGGCGTTGACGAGAGTGTCGGCCTGCCATTCCCGGTCCCGGGAAGGGGAGGCGAAGCCGCCCCAGAGATCGACGACAACACGGCCACCGACGCTGACGCAGACAGCGGCACCGATCTCGTTGTGCTCGGCGAAGTTGTGTGTGAACGCGCGCAGGACCGGCTCGAAGCCCGGTTCCGTGCGGCCCCCGAGGGGCACAGTGGCGGTCAGAGTGCGGACTTCTCCAGGATGTGCACGCCGCACGCGGAACCGAGGCCGATGACGTGTGCGAGACCCACCTTCGCGCCCTCGATCTGGCGGTCGCCCGCCTCGCCGCGGAGGTGGTGACAGACCTCCCAGATGTTCGCGATGCCGGTGGCCGCGATCGGATGGCCCTTCGACTCGAGACCGCCGGAGACGTTCACCGGGGTCTTCCCGGTGCGCCAGGTGGCGCCCGAGTTGAAGAAGTCGACGGCACCGCCCTCCTCGCAGAGCATCAGGTTGTCGTAGTGCACGAGCTCGGCAGTGGCGAAGCAGTCGTGGAGCTCGACCAGGTTGAGGTCTTCCGGGCCGACTCCCGCCTGCTCGTAGGCCTTCTTGGCCGCGATGCGGGTGAGGGTGTTCACGTCGGGCAGTACCTGGCATGCCTCCTGGTACGGGTCGCTCGTGAGAACCGACGCCGAGACCTTGACTGCACGGCGCTGCTGCTCCTTGGAGAGCGTCTTCAGCTTCTCGCCGCTGACGACCACCGCGGCTGCTGCGCCGTCGCAGTTTGCGGAGCACATCGAGCGGGTGTTCGGGTAGGCGATCATCACGTCGTTCATGATCTCGTCGAGCGTCATGCGCTTCTGGTACGCGGCCAGCGGGTTGAGCGTGGAGTGGGCGTGGTTCTTCTCCGCGATCTTGGCGAAGAGCTCGAACGTGGCGCCGCCGTACTTGTGGCCGTACTCCATGCCGACCTGCGCGAACGTGCCGGGCATGTTGTCCGTGCCGATGCGCCCGTCGGTGCCTGTGACTGCTCCGTACCGCCCCGAAGGTGTCCACTCCTTGGAGTTCGATGCGGGACGCGCGCCGAGCAGGCCGACGCCGGCGAGCTTCTCCACGCCGACTGCGAGGCCCATGTCCGTCTCGCCCGCCTTGATCGCCATGATGGCGGTGCGCAGCGCGGTGGCGCCGGTCGCGCAGGCGTTCGACACGTTGTACACGGGGATGCCCGTCTGGCCGACCTGCTTCTGGATCTGCTGCCCGATGCCGCCCTGGCCCATGAGGCACCCTGCCGCGAGCACACCCATGTCGGCCATGGAGACCCCGGCGTCCTTGAGGGCGCCCATCGCGGCCTCCGCCGCCAGGTCGACTGTGTCCTTGTCCGGGTGCTTCCCGAACTTCGTCATCACGATGCCGAGGATGTAGATGTCGTCTGCTGCCATGTTGGTCGTCTCCTTGTTGGGATTGGTTGCTGTCTGCGTTCCGTTGTTGCTGTGTCGCGTCAGGCGGGCTCGAAGCCGAAGCCGATCGCCTCGACGCCGTTGTCGTCCGCGCCGAGCGAGTAGGTGGCAAGGCGCACCTTCATGCCCAGGCTGACCTTCTCGGGGGTCGGGTCCACGTTGATCAGGTTCCCGCGCACGCTCGTGCCGCCGCAGTCCACGATCGCGGCCACGAACGGCACGGGAACACCCGGGGAGGCGAACGTGACGATCGTGAACGACCGCACGATGCCCTCGGTGGCCACCGAGACCTTCTTGAAATCCGTCTTGAAGCAGGACGCGCACGCGTTGCGGCGGTCGAAGAACCGGGCACCGCATGCGGTGCACTCGTTGGCCTCCAGATGGGGCTTCTCCCCGAGGACCAGATAGTTCACGTGGGGAACCTGTGTCGTTGTCACAAACAACCTCCTAGCAGCCCAACCATATGCCGAACCGAACCCCTGCGGCGCAACCGAGCCTGCCGCCGCACCCTCCGGAGGGGCAGAATGGGACCGTGAAGTGGAAGAACTGGGCCGGCAACCAGGTCGCCCGTCCTGAGACCGTCGAGGACCCCCGGGACGAGGAGTCCCTGGCGCAGGTCGTGAGCCGGGCCCACGGTCAGGGACGCGCCCTGAAGGTGGTGGGGTCGGGCCACAGCTTCACCGCGGCGGCCGTCAGCAACGACGTGATGGTCCGGATCGGCTCCCTGAGCGGCATACGGTCCATCGACAGGGCGAACATGACCGTCACGGTGGGTGCAGGAACCCCCCTGTGGAGGCTGAACGAGCTGCTCCACGAGGAGGGGCTCGCCCTCCCGAACCTCGGTGACATCGCCTACCAGACCGTGGCGGGAGCAGTGTCGACGTCTACCCACGGCACGGGAGTCCGTCTCGGCGGTCTCGCCACGCAGGTGCGCGGGATGCGGCTTGTCGACGGTCGCGGGGACGTGGTCGTCGCAGATGAGTCGACCAACGCCGACGTTCTCGACGTGGCCCGCGTGGGTGTCGGCGCGCTCGGGGCCGTGACCGAGTACACGTTGTCGGTGGTTCCTTCTTTCGTGCTGGAGGCACGGGAGATGCCGATGCGCCTGGACAAGGTGATCGACGGGCTCGACGACCTGGTGCACGGCAACGACCATTTCGAGTTCTTCTGGGTCCCGCACACGGGGTGGGCCCTCACCAAGCAGAACAACCGCACGGACGGGCCACCCCGGCCGTTGCCGCGCCTGCGTGGGTGGTTCGAGACGACGTTCATGGAGAACATCGCCTTCGGTGCGGTCTGCAGGGCGGGACGGCTAGTCCCGTCGGCGATCCCGCGGCTCGCTAAGGCACTTCCGTCCTCGGGCGAGAGGACGTACTCGGACTACAGCCACAGGGTCTTCGCTAGCCCGCGGCTCGTCCGTTTCTACGAGATGGAGCAGGCGATGCCGATCGCCGCCGCAGGACCCGCCCTGACGGAGATCAAGGCGATGGTGGAACGCAAGGGCTACATGCTGAACTTCCCCGTGGAAGTCCGGTTCACAGCCGCCGACGACATCCCGCTCTCCACTGCCCACGGGAGGGTGTCGGCGTACATTGCGGTGCACGTTTACAAGGGGATGGAGCACGAGCCGTTCATGCGTGATGTCGAGGACATCCTTCGGGGGCACGATGCGCGCCCGCACTGGGGCAAGATCCACTTCCGGGACGCCGCCGAACTGGCGGGTCTGTACCCGAGGTGGCAGGATTTCCTGGACATGCGCGACCGGCTCGACCCTGACGGCACCTTCCGCAACGACTACACCCGGAGGGTGTTCGGGCGCTGAGTCAGGCCAGGCAGATGTCCTGGGGCCTGACAGGGACCCTGTCGATGGTCTTCCCCGTGGCGTTGCGGATGGCATTCGCGATCGCAGGCGTGACGGAGATGCACGGCGGCTCGCCCACGCCCTTCGCGCCGAGCGGCGAGAGAGGCTCTGGCTGCTCGACCAGGCGGGCCTCCACGACGGGGGCATCGAGGGCAGTGGGCAGCAGGTAGTCGGTGAAGCTCGGGTTGCGCACCCTGCCCTCCGTCACGACGATCTCCTCCATGACGGCGAGCCCGAGGCCCTGCGCGATGCCGCCCTCGATCTGGCCGATGACGGAGAGCGGGTTCAGCGCGATGCCGACGTCCTGCGCGGTCGCGATCTGGACCACCTTCACGAGGCCTAGCTCCTCGTCCACGTCGACCACTGCGCGGTGAGCGACAAACGCGAAGGCCACGTGGCAGTCGCCCTGGCCGTTCTCGTCCAGGTCGAACGTGGTGCGGTGGTGGTGCTCGTAGGTCTCGTCGAGGCGCAGCCCTCGTGACGCCTCCGCGACCGGCACGCGCAACGTGCCCGCCGTGTTCACGATGTCGGTGTCGTCGATCGAGAGCCCCGCCGGGTCGACACCGTGGGCGGCAGCGACGTGTTCGAGCAGACGTTCACGCACCAGCACACAGGCGCCCTTCACGGCGCCGCCGCTCATCCATGTCTGACGCGAGGCCGAGGTCGAGCCAGCGGAACCCACTCCGGTGTCGATCGTGTCGAGGATGACGTCGTCAACCCCGAGCACTGAGCGTGCGATCTGCGGTGCGAGTGTGACGAAGCCCTGGCCCACCTCG
>CAYXRQ010000057.1:0-7581 GCA_964466765.1 uncultured Bifidobacterium sp.
CCGCGGCCCGGGCCAACCCGGATGCCGGAGACCTTGGCGTACTTGATGAGGTCCCACACGATCAGGAAGTACGACGCGAAGCCCATCTGGCTGATGACGCCGAGCTCGAACGAGACACGCTCCACGACCTCCCGGGGGAGCTCGTCGCCCCACCGCTTCTTCGCCCCCTCCCACGTGAGGTGCTCAAGGTATGCCGTGTCGGTGTCGAACCCGGCGGGCAGGGGGAACACCGGGAGTCGGTAGGTGCCGAGCTCGATCTCCACGTTCGCCCGCTCGGCGATGAGCAACGTGTTGTCGCACGCCTCGGGGATCTCGCGCCAGATGTGGCGCATCTCCTGGGCCGTCTTCAGGTAGTGCTCCGTGCCCTCGAACTTGAACCGGTCAGCGTCACGCATGAACGCACCCGTCTGCACGCACAGCAGGGCGTCATGCGCCTCGTGGTCTGCCTGGTTCACATAATGGGAGTCGTTGGTGGCGAGGAGTGGCGCACCGATCTTGCGGGCGATCTCGACGAGCTTCGGGTTCGTGGAGCGCTGGTTCGCCAGACCGTGGTCCTGCAGCTCGACGAAGAGGTTCTCCTTCCCGAAGATTTCCTGCAGGCGCGCGGCCTTCTGCACGGCCCCTTTTTCGTCGCCGTTCAGGAGGGACTGGAGCACGTGCCCGCCGAGGCAGCCCGTGGTGGCGATGAGCCCGGAGGCGTGGCGCTCGAGGAGTTCCCAGTCCATCCGCGGCTTGTAGTGGTACCCCTCGAGGAACGCGAGGCTGGAGAGCTTGATGAGGTTCTTGTAGCCGGTGTTGTCCGCGGCCAGGAGTGTCAAGTGGTAGTACTGCTTGCGGCCGCCCTCGTCGGAGCCTCCGTTGTCGTCCAGGCGACCGCGGCGTGCGATCCGCTCCGTGCGGTGGTCGTGGGCCATGTAGGCCTCTGTGCCGAGAATCGGCTTGATCCCCTGCTTGCGGCACTCCTTGTAGAAGTCGATGATGCCGTACATGTTCCCGTGGTCGGTGATGCCGAGCGCGGGCTGGCCGTCCGAGATCGCCTTCGCGACGAGCTCGTCGAGGCGTGCCGCCCCGTCGAGCATGGAGAACTCGGTGTGCACGTGGAGGTGAGTGAACGACGACCCCACTGTGCTCTCCTCCGATCCCGGGCGGAACCCGCCGAACTTCCTGTCCCACCGGCGGCTGACGGGCAACTCACACCGATGGGATTCACGAAATTAGCAGTCGGGTGAGCCACGCCGGGGTGGCCCCGGGCCAGTCTCCCGGCGGGCGACCTAGAGGTAGGTGCCGCCCGAGGGGCCCTGGCCCTGCCCCGGCTGGCCGGGGATCTGGCGCATCTGCTCGATCTGCTGGCGGGCGGCCAGTTGCTGGGCGAAGAGCGTCGCCTGGATGCCGTGGAAGAGGCCCTCCAGCCAACCGACCAGCTGCGCCTTCGCGACCCTCAGCTCGCTGTCGGAGGGGACCTCACCGTCCTTGAACGGGAGCGCGAGCGTGTGCAGTTCCTCCGCGAGGTCAGGCGAGAGGGCCTCCGAGATCTCGACGATCGAGCGCTCGTAGATCTCGGCGAGCCGCTCGCGGCTGGCGGCGTCCATCTGGGACGACCGCACCTCCTCGAGCAACTGGCGCACCATGGACCCGATGCGCATCACCTTCGCAGGTTCGGTGACGCTCTCGGTGGGCGTCCCTGCGGCGGTGTCCGCACCCGGGAACGGCCGGCCGTCGATGACCTCCGCGCTCACGGGTGCATCAGGGGATGAGTCACTGTCTGCCACGCCACAGAGTCTGCCATCGGCAGGCTCCGGTGCCACTGCGCATCCCGGCCGGTAACCCGTCAGGAGAGCGAGGCGAGGAGCGGGACCAGCATCTCGTCGGCAGTCAACGAGCCGTGGCGGCACACCAATTCGAATGCCCCGCCGTCGGCGGGGTCCTCGAAACTCACCGGACCGTGGGGCACGAGCGCCACGTCGCCCATCCGCCGGCGTGCTTCCGGCGAGACCCGCGGGCCGAACCAGTTCTCCTCGAGAACCTGGTCACGGCTCACCACCCACGCGACGTCCGCGTACCGGCCGCACTCCGCGAGCAGTTCGCTCTCCCTGCCGCGCTGGGCGTGCAGCCAGCGGAACCTCCCCTCGCCGGACTGGTGGTGGACGAGGGACATGACCTCCGGCGCGAGCACGATGGTGTTCTGCCCCACATGGACCTGGCCGTGGTCCGCCGTGACGACGAGCGCGGTGCCGGGGGGGAGACTCTCCGTGACGGCGGCAACCAGGTTGTCGGCATACGCGAGCTCCGCGTCGTAGTAGTCGCCGAACCCGCGCTCGTGGGCGATCTTGTCGACACCGTCGTAGTACGCGTACACGAACCGCTCCCCTGCGTCCAGGGCCCTGCGCACGGTGACCGCGATGCTGCTGGGGGCGCGCCAGCCCATCGGCTTCACCCCGGCCAGGTGTGCCTCCGTGAATCCCGTCCCCTCCAGTTCGGCCTTGCTGAGCACGGGCACGGAGAGACCGAGGAACGGCGGGCAGGCCTGCACCTGCCGCGGCGGGAACCTCCTGCGCAGGTCGCCGTTCTCGTCCCCCCAGCGCAGCGTGTTCATCACAGTGCCGCCCATGTCCATGCGGTAGCCGATGAGCCCGTGCTCGCCCGGTGTGAGGCCGGTGGTGATGGACGTGAGCGCAGTGGCGGTCGTGGAAGGGGCGACGGAGGTGATGGCCCCGCCCGACATCGCGGAGAGCACGGGCGCGACGTGCGTGCGCTCCTGCAGCTGGTTCCAGCCGAGCCCGTCGATGACGAGCATCACGACCCGCTCGGCTGCCGTGAGCTCGTCCGGCATCCATGCAGGCCTGTCCACGGCACCTGCGGGGCCGCACAGCACGGGGATGATGTCGGGCAGGGAGCCTGATCCGTACCGGGGCAGCACGGGCGATGGGTGGCTCATGCCCACAGTCCAGCACCTACGATGGGGCCGTGCGAGTGTCCACCAGGGGTGATTATGCGTGCAGGGCGCTCCTGTCGCTCTCCCTCCACGCCGACACGGGCGGGCCCACCTCTGTGCGTGACATCGCCGAGCGCACCGGCCTGCCCCAGCCGTACCTGGAGCAGATCCTCCTCGCCCTGAAGGGTGCGGGCCTCGTTCGGTCGAAGCGCGGCGTGGGAGGCGGCTACGTGCTCGCCAAGGCGCCCGCGGAGATCAGGCTCTCCGAGATCATCTCCGCCGTGGACGGCCCCATCACCGTGGGCGACTTCGGCCAGCCCCACCAGGACGGATCGTGCGACCACGAGGGGCAGTGCGTGCTGCTCGCGATCTGGGACATCGCGGGGCAGCACATGCGCGAGCATCTCGACACCTACACGCTCGAGGCGATCGCGCAGGCCGCGACGGGTGCCGGTGAGTGGCCGAGTGCCACTTTCCACCACCACGACCACTGATTATCAGTCCCCCGCCGCGCGCTCGCAGGACGACACGATGGTCGCCATGTCCGCGGGCACGGGTGCCTCGAACTCCATCTCCTCGCCGCTGACCGGGTGCACGAACCCGAGACGTGCCGCGTGAAGCAGCGGACGGGGCGCCCGCAGGGACGACCGTGCTCCGCCGTACGTGGCATCACCCACGACGGCGTGGCCCACGGCGGCGAGATGCACCCTGATCTGGTGGGTCCGGCCCGTCTCCAGGCTGCACCGCACGAGGGACAGGTCGGCCGGCCCCGAGTAGACCTCGATCACCTCGAAGTGAGTACGGGCCCATTTCCCCGCGCGCACCACCGCCATCTTCATGGGGTCACGGGGGTCGCGCCCGATGTCGGCGTCGATGACCCCCGAGACGGAGTCGAAGTGCCCCCATGCGAGGGCGAGGTACTCGCGCCGCACGGAATGGTCCGACATCGCCGCCACGAGCGTGTCGTACGCGACCGTGGTGCGGGCAACGACCATCAGACCGCTGGTGCCGGCGTCGAGACGGTGGACGATCCCCGGCCGCAGCGGCTGGCCGACACCGGCAATCTCCGGGTAGCGGGCAAGGAGACCGTTCACGAGTGTCCCCGTTCCGTGACCTGCGGCCGGGTGGACCACGAGCCCCACCGGCTTGTTGACCACGATGACATCCGCATCCTCGTGCACCACAGGGACGTTGATGGCGGCGTCAGGCTGCGGGAACTGCTCCTCCGGGATGCGCGACAGGTCGACGCCCACGGTCTGTCCCTCCGCGAGGCGGATCTTTCCGCTCGGTGCAGGGAGACCGTCCACGCTCGCGCCGCCGGCCTCGATCAACATCCTCGCCTCGGAGCGGGAGATGTCCGCGATCAACGCGACGATCCGGTCGAGCCTCTCCCCGTCGAGGGCTGTCGGGATCGACTCCTCGACGATCACGCCGGGCCACCGCCGGGCAGATGCCCGGCCCCGCTCGCATGAGGGGCGTCCTCTGATTCCGCGGTGCCCCCCGATTCCTCGTGATCACCGGCGCGCAGCGCACCGAGGATCACGAGCACGCCGCCGATCGTGATCGCGGAATCCGCGATGTTGAAGACGGGCCACCACTGGAGGTCGATGAAGTCGACGACGGAACCGCGGAACCACGCGTCACCGCGGAAGAGCCGGTCGATCACGTTTCCCGCCGCCCCGGCGGCTACGAGCGCCATCCCGAAGACCGATGACGCACTCTCCGCCTTCCGCAGGGAGGCAAGGATGAACACGATCGCGAGGGTCGCCACTATCCCGATGAACGGACCCAGCCCGGTGGCCTTGGAGAAGGCCATGCCGCTGTTGAACCCGAGAGCGAACTGCAGCGTCCAGACGACATGGATGGTCCTGCCGTCATCGAGGGCGTTGACCGCCCACGTCTTCGTGACCTGGTCGAGCGCCACCACCGCGACGCCTGCCGGCAGCAGCCACCGCCTCACCCGATGCATGAGCGCCCCGCCTACCGGCGGCCGAACCCGCCCGCGAGTTCCGTGACGAGCTGGGTCGCCTCAGGCATCGCCTTCAGGCGCTCCTTCGGGATCGGCAGGCCGGAGATGACCGAGTAGCCGTACTCACCCGTCTTCATCCGCTCGAGCGCCGCATCGATCTCCTCGATCGACTGGCGCGCGGAGGCCGACAGGACGAGGTCCTGCTCGCGCTCGACGACGAGCGTGTCGCCCTCGCCGCCCTCCTCGTCGAACTGCACGTCACCCATCTCGGCGTCCTCGATGAGCGCGTTCGCCTCGTTCTCGAGACGCGTCGCCTGGCCGCTCAGCTGGGCACGCTTGGCGACGAGAAGCTCGCGCTGGGCGAAGAGGAACTCCAGGCTGAACTCGCGCGTGGAGGTGACGCCGTCCTGCGACGGCCCCTTGATGATCGGCGGCTTCGGCGGCGGGAGCTTGGCCTTGGCCCTCGCGGCAGCCTCGGCAGCTGCCTTTGCGGCGGCCTCCTTCTCGGCCTTGGCCTTGGCGGCGGCTGCTTCCTTCTCCGCCTTGGCCTTCGCGGCTGCGGCCTCCTTCTCGGCCTTGATGCGGGCCCGTTCGGCCTCCTGGGCCTTCTTCAGCGCGGCCTTCTCCTTGGCCTGGCGCTCGCGTTCCTTCTGCTTCTCCTTGGCGATGCGCTTGCGCTCGCGCTCTGCCTGGGCTTTCTCCTGCTGGCGTGCACGCTGTGCCGCCTTGCGCTCCGCCTCGGCCTTCTTCTTGGCGGCCTTTTTCGCCGCCTCTTCCTTCTTCTTCAGGTCTGCGGCCTTCTTCGCCGCGAGTCGGGCGCGCTCCTTCTCCTTCTTCGCGGCCGCCGCGGCGCGCTGGGCGGCCTTCTTGGCGGCTGCCTTCTGGGCCGGCGTCAGCTGCTTCGCAGCGGATTTCTTTGCCGGCGACTTCTTCGCTACGGGCTTCCTCGGGGTCGACTTCTTCGCCGCCGGCTTCTTGGCCGCAGTCTTCTTCTTCACTACTGGCTTCTTCTTCGCAGACGGCTTCTTGGCCGTTGACTTCTTCGCGGCCTTCTTCGGAACCGACTTCTTCGCTGCAGGCTTCTTCTTGGCGGGGGACTTCTTCGCCTGGGTCTTCTTTTTCGCGGCGGGCTTCTTCGCGGCCTTCTTCGCCACTGGCTTCTTTGCGGGTGTCTTCTTCTTTGCTGCCATGGACGTACTTCCTTGTCGAACGGTGCGGGTCAGATTATTGGCGGGGTGGCTCTGCAGGAGCCATCCTCGTGACGGACACGTGTACCGAGCAGCCCTCCAGCTCGGTGCTGCGCGGCGCGGAGTCGTCCCAGACGACCTCGAGAGCCAGCGTCTCGCCGGCCACGAGGGCCTGGTGGGGCTCGATCTGGGAGCGGACCGCCGGGTCGGCACCGAGGGTCAGCCTGATCCGGTCGGAGACCTGGAGGCCGGCGTCACGCCGGGCCTGCTGCACCGCACGGATGAGGTCTCGGGCCACTCCTTCAGCCTCCAGCTCGGGAGTCACGGTGACGTCGAGCACCACGACACCTGTGCCCCCGTGCAGGGTCGCACTGGCCGTGTCGGCGGCGGTCACCATCCGCAGCGTGTACTCACCGGGCTGCAGCACCTCCCCGGCGACCTCGATCGTGTCACCCTCGCGGCGCCACTCCCCTGCCTTGACGGCCTTGATGACCTGTTGCGTGCGCCCGCCGAGGCGCGGGCCGAGCACGGCCGGCACGACCTGCAGTTCGTGCGAGGCGACCGAGGCGACGTCGGTGGAGAGGACCACCTCGCGCACGTTCACCTCGTCACGGAGGATGTCGACGAACGGCTCCAGCCCGGCGGCACCCGGCGACGCGACGGTGAGGGTGCGCAGCGGCAGGCGCACGCGCCGCGAGTGCGCCTTGCGCACGGAGAGGGCGGACGAGCATGCGTCGCGCACGAGGTCCATAGCCGCGACGAGCGCGGCGTCAGCGGGGAAGGCGGACATGTCGGGCCAGTCCGCGAGGTGGACGCTGTCCGCGGTGCCTCCGTGGAGACCGCGGTGCACCTCGTCGGCGAGCATCGGGAGCAGCGGCGCGGCGGCCTTCGTGAGCACGTCGAGCACGGTGTGGAGGGTGTCGACGGCATCCTGGTCGCCCTCCCAGAAACGGTCGCGGCTGCGGCGGATGTACCAGTTCGTGAGCACGTCCAGGAAGGAGCGGAGGGACTGGCAGGCCCCGAAGAGGTCGTAGGCGTCGTAGCTGGCGCCTGCCGATTCCACCGTGGCCCGGAGCTTGGCGAGCACGTAGCGGTCGAGCACGTTCGTCTGGTCCGTGCGCAGGCGTCCAGTCGTGCCGGCGGCGTTCGCGTACAGAGAGAGGAAGTACCAGGAGTTCCACACGGGGAGCAGCACCTGGCGCACGGTGTCGCGGATGCCCGTCTCCGTCACGGAGAAGTCGCCGCCGCGCAGGATCGGAGACGACATGAGGTACCAGCGCATCGCGTCGGCACCGTGGGTGTCGAACACCTTCATCGGGTCGGGGTAGTTGCGGAGGCTCTTCGACATCTTCGCCCCGTCGTCGCCGAGGACGATGCCGTGGCTGACGCACGACGAGAACGCCGGACGGTCGAAGAGCGCCGTGGCGAGGACGTGCATCGTGTAGAACCAGCCGCGCGTCTGGCCGATGTACTCGACGATGAAGTCGCCCGGG
>CAYXRQ010000058.1:0-7524 GCA_964466765.1 uncultured Bifidobacterium sp.
GCATCAAGATCGTGGCCCGCACGCTGCGCGACGCCGGCATGGAGGTCATCTACACCGGGCTCTTCCAGACCCCCGACACGGTGGCGGCCGCAGCGATAGACGAGGACGTGGACGTCGTCGGGCTGTCCATGCTCTCCGGGGCGCACATGACGCTCGCCCCGCTCGTGGTGAAGGCGCTTCGCGACCGCGGCAGCGAGATCCCCGTGGTCGTGGGGGGCATCATCCCCGACCAGGACGTGGACGAACTGAAGGCTGCTGGCGTCGCCGCGGTCCTCGGGCCGGGCGCCACGGCTGACGCAGTGGTCAGCACCGTCGCGTCCGTCGTCGCCTGACACCGCGTGCGGTCAGGCTGCTGTCAGACAGGCGTCAGACGGCGCACTCGGAGTCGCCGACCTCGCCCGTGAACGGGCCGGTCTCGCCGTAGTCCACGAAGAAGTCGGGGGCCACGTCCGGCAGGGGCACGTCGTCGAGGTCCGCGAGCGTGGTGCCCACCTGCTTCGCCCCGCCGCTGCGGGCGAGCCACCCCTGGAACGTCTCGCCGGCGCCGCGCTCACCGGCGAAGCGCCGCACCACGCGCGCCACGGCCTCGGGTGCGTTCTTCGCCGGCAGGCGCAGTGCCTTCTCGCCGAAGTGGATCTGCTCGTCGCCGATGTGGCCGCCGAGGAGCATCTGGTACCCGGGGAGCGACTTGCCGTGGGCCCGTCGCTCGGCACCGAAGAACCCGATGTCGCTCGCGTGGTGCTGGCCGCAGCTGTTCGTGCAGCCGGAGATGTTGATGCGCACGCCGCCGACCTCCGCCAGCCCTTCCTCCTCCAGCTTCGCGCCGATCGCGTCGGCGAGGCCGCGTGACTGCGTGACGGCGATGTTGCAGGTGTCGGCACCGGGGCAGGCCACCACGTCGCGGGCGAGCTCGGCGCCGGGCTTCGCCATGCCGATGGCATCCAGGCGGTCGAACAGCTCGCGCATCTGGCCGGGCTGCATGCCGCGGAACACCACGTTCTGCCTGTTGGTGAGGCGCATGTCGGCTGCAAAGTGGCGCTGGATCGCCGCCAGCTCGCGGAACTGCCGCGCCGTGATGTCACCGAGCGCCGCGTACGCGACGGCCGACACCGTGCCGTTGGCCGCGCCGCGGATGACGGACGCTTGCTCCCACCTCGTGAACGGGTCGCTCGAGCGCAGCTCCACGCGCACACCCTGGCCGATCTCGGTGACCTCGCCGTCGCCGCGGCCCGCCGGTGCGTCGCCGGTGGCGGTGACCTCCGGCGGGATGCCACCCGGCCACGTGGACGACGCGGGCAACGTCGTGCGGATCTTGATGACGCGGCGGCGCACCTCGTCGATGCCGAGCTGGTCGACGACCCACTTCAGGCGGGCGCGAAGCTTGTTGTCGCGGTTCCCCGTCTGGTCGAACACGCGCAGCACCGCCTCGATGGTCGGCAGCAGGTCCTCGCGCGAGGTGAAGTCCTCCAGGGCGAGCGCCGGGTGAGGGGTGGCGCCGAGGCCGCCCGCGATGAACACGCGGAAACCCTGCTCGGTGGTGCCGTCCTCGCGGGTGCGCACGGTGGCCACGATGCCGACGTCGTTGAACATCGCCTGGCCGCAGTCGGTCGCGCAGCCGGAGAAGTTCACCTTGAACTTCCGCGGCAGGCGCTGGCCCAGCGGGTTGCGCACGAAGTGGCGGTACACCGCCTCGGCCCACGGGGTCACGTCGATCTTCTCGTACGGGCAGGCACCCGCCAGGTGGCACGCCATCACGTTGCGCACTGTGTCGCCGCACGCCTCGCGGGAGGTGAGGCCGACATCGGCAATGCGGCGCAGCAGGTCGGGGATGCGGCGCAGCTCCACGAAGTGGAACTGGATGTTCTGGCGCGTGGTGATGTGGCCCCAGCCGCGGGAGAACTCGGTGGCGAGCTCGCCCATCAACTCGAGCTGGTCGGGGCGGATCGATCCGGCCGGCAGCTTGATGCGCACCATCTGGTTCGTTCCGCCCTGGCGCTGGCCGTAGATGCCGTTGTTCAGGCGCATCACGCGGAACACGTCGTCGCTGATCTCGCCGTTCAGGTACTGCTCGATCGCCTTCTCGAAACGCTCGATGTCTCGCTGCTGCTCGGCGTCGAGGTCGCGGGGGATGGGTGCGGGTGCAATCGTCATGGTTGTTCTCCGATTTCCTTGAGTGCGTCTGCGAGTGCGGTGCGGAGCCGGCGCGCGTTGCCGGCTGAGAGGTGGGCGACCAGGCCCTCACCGGCGGCGCCGAGCGGCTCCACGGTGAGCTGCACGCGGGGCTCGGCGTCGTCGTAGTCGTCGCTCACCGAGACGGTCCAGGCCACGGGGGCGTCGTCCAGGCCCTCGGGGTGCTCGCTGAGGTCGAGCTGCACGACGTCGATGGAGCGGCGCATCAGCGGACTTCCCTCTGGTCGGCCGGGGCTGCTGCGGTGCTGACGACGGCGGGGGAGAAGTCGAACGCGGCGACGGCGCCAACCACGATCGTGGAGGGAGCGGCGATGTCGGCCGCGGCGAGCCCACCGAGGTCGCACCGCACCACGGTCTGCTCCGCGCGCGTGCCGTAGCGGACGGCGGCGACGGGGGTGTCCGGCGGGAGCCCGCCGTCCATGAGCCGGCGTGCGATCACTGCGCGCTCGGCGACGCCCATGAGGACCACGATGGTGCCGCCCACGCGGGCGAGCGCCTCCCACTCGATGGCAGAGGCCCCGCCCTTCTCGCGGTGGCCGGTGACCACGGTGAACGCGGGCGACACGTTGCGGTGCGTCACGGGGATGCCGGCCGCCGCGGGCACGCCGACGGCGGAGGTGATGCCCGGCACGACCGTGTGCGGGACGCCCGCCTTCAGCAGTGCCTCGGCCTCCTCGCCGCCGCGGCCGAACACGAACGGATCGCCGCCCTTCAGGCGCACGACCTCGAGACCCTGCGAGCCGAGGTGCACGAGGAGCGTGTTGATGAGCTCCTGGGGCGTCGGGTTGCCGGGCTTCTTGCCGACATCGATCAGCTCCACTCCCGGGCGCGCGAGCGCGATGATCTCGTCGCTCGCGAGGGCATCGTGCACGATCACGTCGGCGGCGGCGATGAGACGCATCGCGCGCACCGTCAGCAGCTCCGGGTCGCCCGGGCCCGCCCCCACCAGGTGCACGGTCACCGTGCCACCTCCACGGAGAGCAGGGCCGAGTCGATGCCCAGCTCGTCGATCGCGCGCGCGATGACGGGCGCCCAGTCGATGTCCTCGGTGCTGCGTCCCTCTGCGTGCACGGCGGCCCTCTCGGCGGCGAGCCTGTCGACGAGCGTCGCGAACTCAGGCCCGATTGCCGACTCCAGGCGCGAGCGCAGGAACGACGCGAGCGCGGGGGACGCACCGGCCGTGGACACCGTGACCATCAGCTCGCCGCGGCGCATCGTGGCGGGCAGCGTGAAGGCGCACCGCTCCGGGTCGTCGGCGGAGTTCACCCAGATGTTGCGGATCTCGCAGTCGTCATAGATCTGCTGGTCCACATCGCGCACGCCCGTCGCCGTGATGACCAAGCGGTAACCGGACACGTCACCGATGCGGTACTCGCGCTCGATCTTGGCCACCGGGAGGGCACGCAACTCGTCCACGATGGAAGGGGAGAGAACCGTGACGTCTGCATCAGCAAGGAGGAGCTGCTGCACCTTGCGCAGGGCGATGCGACCGCCGCCCACGACCAGCACGGGCCGGCCGGCCAGGTTCAGGTTGATCGGAAACTGCCCCATGGGGATGGAAGGCTAGCCAATTCCCGACAAATCCAGTCAGAATTAGCAAGAATCCCCGGCGCTGGGCCGGTCGACCTGGGCCGGGTGTGCGTCAGGCGGGGCTGAGGGTGGAGGCGTCCGCCCAGTAGGCGTGCGTGCCGGAGCAGATGCGTTCGGGCAGGCGCACCCGCGCCACCGGCCCGTCGGCCGGGTTCTGCGCGTCGAAGACCGCGCAGTGGCTCTCGTCGTTCACGATGTCGGTGGTGTACGTGAGCAGCCACCCGTCGTCCTCGGCTGTCCCGCCTGGGCGCGGGGCGAACACGGTCTCGGAGCAGTAGGTGCCCTCGGGGAATGCGTACGTCTCCATGGCACCGGTGGTCACGTCGTGCTTGATGACTCCCTCGAAGGTGAACCAGCCCTCCGTGGGCAGTGCCGAGTACGCGTAGCGGTACGGGCGGCCCGCGACGTTGTTGTTGATCATCCCGAACTCGGTGATCGTGTCGCTGAGAGGGCCTTCCTTCGTCTCGCCGGTGCGCATGTTCATGCGCCAGCGCCACGGGATCGACTTCATCGCGTGGAGGTCGAGGTAGCGGAACAGGCGCTGGTCGACGGTCGCCTCCGGCGGGAGGGTCGGTGCGGGGTCCTGCTGGAAGTAGCCGTCCACGGTGACCCAGTCGCCGTCCTCGAACGCGTTGATCCAGTGCAGCACGAACGTGGGGGAGAAGTCGAACCAGCGGATCTGGTCCCCGCGGCCGTTGCGCGGGATGACACCGAGGCGCATCGGCATGTCGGGATGGAAGCGGTTCGCGTAGACGCCCTTCGGGATGAGGTCCTCGTCCCAGAAGAGCGGGCAGTCGTTCAGCACCGCGTAGTTCTGCGTGAAGCACATGTCGTGCGGCAGGCGCGGCCCGGGCAGCTCGATGGGCTCGTACGTGGTGAGCGTGCCGGTGCGGTCGACGACGCCGTAGTGCATGAACGGCGCGGTGGTCTGGTAGTTGAAGAAGAACAGCTCACCGGTCGACTCGTCCACCTTCGTGTGCGCGGACACGCCGGCAGAGGGGAACCTCCCGCCCCATGACTCCGTGCCCATGTCGGCGAGCGTCACTGGGTCCAGTCGGTAGAGGTCGCCGCACTGGTAGAAGCTGGTGAGCGCGATGCCGCGGTGCACGACCACGTCCGTGCTGCTCGCGTCCTTCATGCGCGTGCGGGCGCCCCAGCCATCCTCGCGCTTGGCCTTCCTCGGCGATTCCGCGAGCCCTGACCACAGTGCCTCGCCGGCCTCGATCTCTGCCGCCATGCCCTTCGTGCGCACGAATCGGTTGCGGTACTCCACGTGCCCCTCGCGGAACGAGATCGAGTGGATCATCCCGTCGCCGTCGAACGGGTGGTAGCGCTCGCGGTTCGGCACGAGGGGGTTCTCGCTGTTGCGCAGGTACACCCCGTTCAGCCCAGCGGGAAGCTCTCCCTCGACGACTGGCGCAAGATCGGTCCACTCGCGGTGCTGGGGCCGCCATGCGCCCGTGCGGTACGGGTGGGTGTCGTCGGCAGGCAGCAGGGAGACGAACTCGCGCTCCAGTCTCGGTGCCATCACGAACCCCCTCCGCCGCGGGTGCGGCCCTGCCTCACAGTAGGCGAGTGCCGGCCGCGGTCACGAGCGGATGTGGGCGGCCGCGGGTGCCGTCACCAGCGGATCTCGAACCAGCGGCGCAGCTCGGAGCCCGCGGCCACGACGAGCGGCGAGTCGTTCACCCCGTTCGGCGGGCCGCTCTGGGGCTCGATGCAGATGCCGTGCTCGCGCCCGTCGAAGACGACCCAGTGCGAGCAGTTCGAGTGCAGCGTCACGCGCGGCCCGGCAGTGTCGTCGCTGCCGAACTGCACGGCCGGGTCGACCAACGGGTCCGCGAAGCAGTCGTCCACGTCCTTCGTGCGCGGCTTCACCAGCACGCCCGTGGGGATGCCATCGGGACCGCGTACGTACATGGCGCCGAACTCGAGCACCGTCGTGCACGGCTGCACGAACCACGGGTGCCAGCCGACCTGGGCGGGCATCTCGTCCTTGGCCAGCAGGGACATCTCGAACCGGATCTTCCACGGCTGCATCGACACGGTGTGGAACACCGCGCCACGGAACGGCCACGGCGCGGACAGTTCGAGCCGCATCGTGACGGCGGAGTCGGTCTTCTCGAAGATCCTCCACTCGGCGTCATGGCCGAACCCGTGCATCGCGTGCGGGCCGGCGTTCAGCGGGAGCCGGTGGCGGGTGCCACGGTGGGAGAGCACGCCGTCACGCACGCGCCCCGCGAAGGGCACCATCGGGTAGATGCCCCACTCGAACCCGCCGAACCCGGGTTGCTCGCCGGCGACGAGTTCAGTGCCGCGCAGCACGAGAGAGGTGACCCGGCCGCCGTTCGCAGGGTCGATGCGGGCGGTCGCGTCGCCGGACGAGATCGCGAGGAGTGCCACGGGGGAGACGATAGGTGCGCACCGGCACCACTAGCGTGGCACCCCGTGCGCGGCCTCGGGACCCTCATCAACACGGCCACCGTGCTCGTGGGCGGGTCAGTCGGGTACTTCATCGGCCACCGCATCCCGGAGTCCGTCCGGACCACAGTGGTGCAGGTCATCGGTATCGCCACCCTCGTGCTGGGTGTGCGAGACGCGATGGACACCCACAACCTCGTGTTCCCCCTGGTCGGGATGGTCCTCGGTGCGATCATCGGTGAGCTGCTCCGGATCGAGGAGCGACTCGAGTCGCTCGGGGAGTGGCTGAAGCGCCGCTTCACGAAGGAAGACGGCGACAGCCGGTTCGTGGAGGGGTTCGTGACCGCCACGCTGCTGTTCTGCGTGGGGCCGATGACGATTCTCGGGGCGATCGAGGACGCGAGCGGCAAGACCCCGCAGCTCTACATCATCAAGGGGACGCTCGACGGCTTCATGTCGATCATCTTCACCGCCACCTACGGCATCGGTGCGGTGTTCAGCGCGGCCGGCGTGTTCGTGGTGCAGGGGCTCCTCACGCTCGGCGGCACCGGCATCGACAGCATCCTCGACGACAGGATGCGCACCGAGTTGTTCGCCGCGGGCGGCTTCGTCGTCATCGCGATCGGGCTGAACCTCCTGCGCATCACGAAGATCAAGCTCGGCTCGCTCCTCCCCGGACTCCTGCTGACACCGGTGCTCGTGGCTTTCTTTGCCCGTTGATCAGCCCGCCATTCGGTCAAATCCCCGATTTCGCGCTGTAACCAGTGACAACCGGCGGGTAGCGGGGCCCTTCTGCGGAACCCCGTCCCTGCCCGTCAGTAGGCTTGTACCGATGTTCCCCGCCCGTCTGTCCCGGTCGTTCCTCGCGCTCGCTGTCGCAGGTGCCGGGCTCGTGGCCGCACCCGGCAATGCATCGGCGGCAGTGGCGGCGTACGTGGTCACCCGCACAGATGGCTCCGTGTACGTGGCCGACCTGACCTCCGCTGCCGCCGCAGAGCTGGCCGGCCAGCCGGGCATCAAGATCGTGGAGCCTGATGCGACGGTCTCGCTCGACGACGACTCGCTCGTCTCGTCCGACTCCGTCTCCGGCCTCGACGTCGCGGAGGGCCTCGACGGTGCCGACGCCGTGCCCGGCAGGTACATCGTGTCGTTCCGTTCGGCGTCGTCCGCCCGCGTCGCCGCCCGCAACGCAGGCGACGGTCTGCTCGTGTCGTACTCGCACGCGATGGACGGTTTCGCGGCGGACCTCACGCCGGAGCAGTACGCGGCGCTGTCCGGCAACCCGGACGTCCTCTCCATCGAGCCTGACGGCATCGTCCAGCT
>CAYXRQ010000059.1:0-7515 GCA_964466765.1 uncultured Bifidobacterium sp.
GGCCGCACACGTGGAGCGCGGGCTGCACCTTGTCCTGGATCTCCTGCACGAGGTCGCGCTGGGCCACCGACTCGGGGACCGAGTCCTTGTGACCGAGGCGCATGCCTTGCGGTGCCTCGTGCGTGACGAGGATGTCCACCTTCTGCTGCGCGAGGGCATCCACCTGCCCGCGTGTGATGGTCTCCTGCTCCCAGTACGACACGCCCGGTACACGGATGTCCCAGTCGATGGAGTACGCACCGCCGAAGCCCATCAGCGTGACGCCGCCGAAGTCCACGGTGCATCCGCGGGGGATCCACCGCACGTCGGGCCCGGCGACCTCGATGGGTGCTGCGGTGCCGTGCTGCGCCGCGAGCTGGTCGAGCAGGTCGTGGTTCTCGTGGTTGCCGTCGACCCACCAGAGGATGATCCCGGTGTCGTGGGTGAGCACCTCGGCGAGCTCCAGGAACTCCCGGCCGAACGTGTAGTGCGGCCAGTACCCGAAGTCCCCGCAGGCCACGATGTCCGTGGCGCCGAGGGTCACGGCTCTTCGGAACACCCAGTCGAGGTGCCCTGCGTTGCCGTGGATGTCACCGGCGAAGAGGAGCTTCCTCGGGGCGGCGTAGTGACCGAAGCCTTCGCAGGTCTGGTCGATGATGCTGGTGTGTGGGGTGGTGTTATTTAGGGTCATGTCTACAAGTATGCCACCGGCGTGTGGCATGGTTTCCTTTCTCTTGTATGGGGAAGCACCCCTGTGGTGCTCTCCCGACCCCTACTGACGGAACCCGCAGCGGGTCGTTAAGGGGAGCGTCGTGGAGCCAGTGCGGACCCCATGCAACACACCCGCCGAGCGCTTTGTTCCCGCGCGGTTCCCTTGCCCGTGGTACCCCTGCTCGGTAGCCTTCGGCGCATGAGCCCTCTCGCCCCCCAGAGTTCCGACACGATCATCGAGATCACCGACGAGGCTCTCACCCAGCTCATCACGCTGCGCGACGAGGAGCCCGAGAAGGAGCGCCTGGGCCTCCGTCTGGAGGTCCTCGTGGCCCCGGGCGAGGAGCTCAAGTACGACCTGTCGTTCGAGATCGTCACCCAGGCCGCGTTTACCGACGAGGTGCGCACGATCGGCGAGGGCGAGAAGAAGATCAAGGTCATCATCCCTCTGCAGTCGTTCGAGCACGTGAACGGGGCGGTGCTCGACTACAGCGAGCGCCAGGGCCTCATCATCCGCAACCCCAACAAGCCCCCGATGATCGCGATTGAGGGCCTGGTCAACGACGACGAGCTCTCCGCCCAGGTGGAGGCCGTGATCGGCACCGAGATCAACCCGTCCCTGGCCGCCCACGGCGGCTTCGTGACCTACGTGGGCCACGACGAGGACGGCATCGCCTACCTCACCATGGGCGGCGGCTGCCACGGCTGCTCCATGAGCAAGATGACGATGCTCGAGGGCGTGCAGACCACGCTCGTGGAGCAGGTGCCCGGCATCGTCAAGGTGCGCGACGTCACCGACCACTCCACCGGCTCGAACCCGTTCTACAGCTGAGGCGACACCGTGACGCGCCTGCTCGAGATCTGGCGCTACCCCGTGAAGTCGATGGTGGGCGGCACTGTCGGGTCCGCGCACCTCTCCGTGCTCGGCATCGACGGCGACCGTCACTGGGCTGTCCGCTCGCTCGAGATCGGCGGCATCCGCGGTGCCAAGCGCATCGGCGACCTGATGAGGTTCTCCGCGGCGTTCGTCGGTGAGGCAGATCCCGGCAGTGCCGCCGGCCCGGGACACGTGGAGATCACGCTGCCCGACGGCAGCCGTGTGCGCAGCAGTGATGCCGATGTCGACGCTCGGATCTCCTCGGCGCTCGGGCACAGCGTGACACTGCAGCACCTGCCCGCGGACAACGACCCGGAGCACTTCCGCCGCGGCCCGGGCAGCGGGGGAGACCCCGTGCAGGAACTGCGCGACATCTTCGGCCGCGAGGCGGACGAGCCGTTGCCGGACTTCTCCGCGTTCCCGCCCGAGGTGGTGGAGTTCGAGTCGCCGCCCGGCACGCACTACGACTGCTGGCCTCTGCTCGTGATGACGACGTCGGCGATGCGTTCGCTCGCAGACGCACTGCCCGGCAGCAACACTGACATCCGCAGGTTCCGTCCCAGCCTGGTGGTCGACACCGGCGACGAGGCCGGCCATCCCGAGTTCGGGTGGACCGGCCGGACGGCCGTCATCGGTGACGAGGCGACCGGCCCGGTGGTGGAGTTCCTGAAGCCGTGCCCGCGGTGCGTGATGACGACCCGCGAGGTCGCGGGCGGCATCCCCGCCGACAGGCAGGTGCTGCGCCACATCGTGCGCGACCTGGACCAGAACCTCGGTGTCTACGCGCGCATCACGAGGCCCGGCACCGTGCGTGCGGGCGACGGCGTGCGCTTCCTCTGACCCGGGTTGCGAAACCGTACGGTCGGACCGGGCCACGGCCCGTGAATGTCCAAGTCACGGCCGTGGGTACCGGCACGCCCCGTGAATAGGGTGGGCGCATGTTCGGTGCACTGAAGAAGAAGCGCGCGCAGAAGCGCTACGCGCATGAGATGGTGGATCACCGGGCGGATCTCGCCGACTGGGAGGACGCCGACGAGGCGATCGACCGCATGCTCGAGGTCGTGCGCGACTGCGTGGCCGGCAACATCGACGCACAGTTCACGGACCGCAGCGACTACGGCTTCATGCTGGAGAACGACGAGTTCGCCGTGGCGAGCATCGCGGGCAGCGCGCTGCTGCAGGTGGTGCGCGCGCCCGGCCAGTACCGCGGCGGGTACGGCGGAGTGTCGTTCCCCGTGTTCGGCAGGGTGCGCGGGCACGTGGGCGGCAACCGCGGCACGTTCGTGCCCGGCAAGGAGTCCATGACCGTCACCGACGAGGGCACCACGATGATCACCAACAAGCGCGTGATGTTCCGCGGCACGCTGCGCACGGACGAGTGGAAATTTTCCAGGATGATGGCCATGGAGCACTCGGAGCTCGGCCTCACCACGATCTTCATGTCGAAGGGCGGCAAGCCCGAGGCCATCGGGTACGGGCCCGACGTGCGCACCGAGGTGCAGTTCCGCTTCGAGATCGCCGCCGCGCTCGCCCGCGGCACGCTGGACCGGTTCCTCGGCGAGCTCGAGGCGGAGAAGGCCCACCACCAGGAGGTCAGGCCCGTTCCTCCCTCCCCGCCGGCGGCGTGACGGGACTGTTCCGGGCGCCGTCGTTTGTAGCGTCAATGCCATGCGCATCGGCATCCTCACCGGCGGGGGCGACTGCCCCGGCCTGAACGCGGTCATCCGGGCCGTCGTGCGCAAGGGCTCCGTCGACCACGGTGACGAGTTCGTCGGGTTCCTCGATGCGTGGGACGGCGTGCGCGAGAAGAGGTTCATCGAGCTGACGGTCGGCACCATGCGCGGCATGCTGCCGAAGGGCGGCACCATCATCGGCACGCGCCGTGGCAGCCCGTACGACCACGCCGACGGACCGCAGCGGGTGCGCGAGGTGTGCGACGAGCTGGGTCTCGACGGTTTCGTGGTGATCGGCGGCAACGGCTCGCTCTCCGTGGCGGCAAAGCTGCACGCAGAGATCGGCCTGCCCGTGGTCGGCGTGCCGAAGACGATCGACAACGACGTGGAGGGGACCGACGTGTGCTTCGGGTTCCACACCGCGGTGCAGACGGCGACAGACGCGATCGACCGACTCCACACCACTGCCGAGAGCCACGACCGCGTGATCGTGGTGGAGGTGATGGGCCGTGACACCGGGTGGATCGCCACGTATGCCGGAATCGCGGGCGGTGCCACGGCGATCCTCATCCCGGAGCGACCGTTCGACATCGACGCGGTGGCGGAGGTCGTCACGCGCCGGCACTCGCGCGGCCGTTACGCATCCATCGTGGTGGTGGCCGAGGGCGCCGCGCCGATGGAGGGAACCATGCCCGCACCGCAGTACTCGCTCGACCCGTTCGGGCGGCCGCGGCTGGGCGGCATCTCGTCGGTTGTCGCCGACGCGCTCGCGGAGCGCACCGGGTTCGACACGCGCGTGGTGCAGATCGGCCACGTGCAGCGCGGCGGCACCCCGAGCGCGTTCGACAGGGTGCTCTGCACACGGCTGGGAGTGGCCGCCACGCAGACACTCCATGAGGGCGTGACCGGCCAGATGGTCGCGGTGCGCAACGACGAGATCGTGCGCACGCCCCTCACCGGCGTGATCGGCAAGACGCGGTTCGTGGACCTGTCGATCTACGACAACGTCGCAAGCGTCTTCTTCGGCTGAGCGACCCGGCGGCACGCCCGCCGGCAGCGGCCTACTTCTTCTTGGATGCCTTGCGGGCCTTGCGGGCCTCGCGCTTGGCGGCCTGCTCGGCCTCGTCCTTCGTGATCAGCACCCCGCCCACGGGCTCGCCCTTCGCGGCGAAGCGCTCGTCAGTCGCGACCAACTGGCGGAAACCCTTGAGCGAGCGCGAGTACTGGATGACCATCAGCTGCACGGCGACCAGGCCGAACTTCTCGATGATCTCCGGCAGCAGCTCGTTCAACTGCTCGACGGTGGGGTCCTCGGAGGCGTCGCCCAGCTTCTCGATGGAGTACTGGGTGCAGGGCTCGGCGAGGATGATGCCGGTGTCATGGGCGACCTTGCGGCGCAGGTAGCCGTCGCGGACGAGCGCACCGAGTGCGGCATCGTCGAAAGCGCCCTCGGGAAGGCCGACCAGCCTGGCGAACGCGTCGCGCAGCTCGCCCTCCAGCGCGGAGGCAAGTGACGCAAGTGTCGCGTCGTCCATCTCTGCGAGCGCCGCTGCGTACCTGCGGTCGAGGAGGAATCTGTCTTTGTCGTCGCTCATGGTGGCCTTGCCTGGTGTTCTCGGGGGTTCTGCGTGTGCAGGAGACCTCGCAAGGTTACGGTCGCCGCGCGCCGGCGGGGAAATCGCCGGGTGGAGGGCCCGCAGCACGCACGGTCACCCGCGCAGCAGTGCCTGCAGTTCGTGCACGGTGACGGGCGTGACAAGCCCGGTGCGCACGCTGGGCAACGGGAACGCGAGGCCGAAGTTGGAGGTCACCCTCACCTTCCACTCCACCGCAGTGCGCGCGCGGAACCTGCCGTCCACGCTGCCGAACCTGCGTGAGAGACGCGAGGTGGACGCGCGGCGGTAGGTGTACATGCAGTCGCTCACCTCGCTGTCGCCGTGGCGCGGTGTCCAGGCCTCGCCCGGGCCTTGGCACCACACGGCATCGTCACCGTTGCCGGGGTCGAAGCGCAGCCGTGACGGTGTGGCGGTGACTGTCACGGACACGATCCCCGCCGGCGTCGCCACGTACGCGGTCGCCGACACCGGCTTCCACAGCGCGCGCGGCACCCAGAACCAGGTGCCCACGTTCACCACCACGCGGTCCTGCGCGGGGGCGGTGCGGAACACGAGGCGCACGAGTTTCTCCGTGGCGGTTGCCTCCGCCCGGGTGCGGACGCGTTCCGCGGTGGACTCGCGGATCCACGCGTACCAGTGCTCGTGGCCGTTGCCCGTGCACGTGCGCTGGTAGAGCGTCTCGCGCTGGCCGTCGCGCACCCGCGTGATCGTCTGCTCGGTGAGCCGACCGGTCACAGGGTCGACCCCCGTCGCGAGCTGCCAGGTGCAGGTCCCGGAGGTGCCGTCCGCGGGCGGTGTTCCGTCGCGCACCTCGGCCTCGATGGAGTCGTCGTTCACGGTGCCGCCGCCCTCTGCCGCGCGGGCGGGGGAGCCGGGGAGGATGCCGGCCAGGGAGGAAAACGTGAGTGCGGTGCAGACCGCAACTCTCCGCAGAACTCGGCAGTGGGGGCGTCGGGATGGAGCCAGATGGTGCATGCGGGGTTCCTCTCGGTGGGGTGCAGGACGGGCGGGCATGGTGACGGACCACGGCCGTCCTGTGGGGTCGGGCCTGAGCCATGTGTGGCATTGCGGGGCCCCGGGGACACAGGGCGCGAAACCCCCGGATTGCGGGGCCGCCGAGGCGGAGGACGACCCCGCCGTTAGCATGGCAAGACCCCAATTTCGGGCGCAGGCATACCTGGCAACGGCAATCCGGTGAGGCAAGGCGGAACACGACCGACATGACCAAGCAGCACCCAGAGTTCGACGAGGAGAAGGCGTTCATCGAGTTCGCCTACCGGTGCCTCGAGGAGAGCCGCGAGGACGCGCTGAAGATGCGCGACCTCACCACCACCGGTCCCGGCGGCACGTTCCAGGCGCGCTTCGAGCGCAACGCCGTGGACGAGCAGCTGGTGCACCGTCTCGAGAAGCTGGAACTGGGCGACTCCGCCCTCGTGTTCGGGCGGATCGACAGGGTCACCGACGCAGTCGACGTGTTCGAGACGTTCCACATCGGCCGCCTCGCACTGTCCGACAAGAACCGCGAGCCCGTGGTCGTCGACTGGCGTGCCCCGGTCGCAGAACCCTTCTACCGCGCCACCGGCCGCGAGCCCATGGGTCTCGCCCGGCGGCGCCACTTCATCGTGAACGGCCGTGAGCTGCTGGGTCTCGAGGACGAATTGTTCGGCGAGGGGCACCTGGGCGTCGGCAGCGAGGACGAGCTGGTCGATGCGAACCCGCGTGCCGGCATCCGTGGGTACAGCACGCTCCTCACCGCTCTGGAGCGCGGCCGCACCGGCCAGCTCGGTGACATCGTGGCAACCATCCAGTCCGAGCAGGACGAGATCATCCGCTCGCCGCACGCAGGAGTGCTGGTGGTGCAGGGAGGCCCGGGCACGGGCAAGACGGTGGTGGCGCTGCACCGTGCTGCGTACCTGCTGTACACGTTCCGCTTCCCGCTGGAGGACCAGGGCGTCCTCGTGATCGGCCCGAACCGCGTCTTCCTCCGCTACATCGAGCGGGTGCTGCCGTCGCTCGGCGAGGCAGGCGTGGAGCAGGTGGTGCTCGCGGACCTCGTGCCGAACTGCAGGTTCGGCGGCACGGACACGCCGGATGCCGTGCGCGTGAAGGGCCTGAAGAAGATGGCGAAGGTCATCGACAAGGCGGTGTCCGACAGGCAGCGTCCCCTGAAGGAGGACGTGGTCTTCCCGTTCCGCACCGGCTACGTGCGCCTCGACGCCGAGGAGACGAAGTACATCGTGAAGAACGCGCGCCGGCGGTACCACCGCCACAACCAGGCGCGCCGCTATGTGGAGAACGAGGTGTGGGCGGCCATCGCCGCCACGTGGAGGGGCGGGGAGATCGAGCCCGACGAGGTGCGCGAGGTGCTGCGTTCGCATCCCGACTACCGCGCCGCGATCGAGCGCATGTGGCCGGTGCTCACGCCCGCCCAGCTGCTGCACGACCTGTTCGGCAGCCGCGCCCTGCTGAAGCTGGCCGCCCAGGGCATCCTGCGCGAGGAGGACTACCTGGCCCTGTACCGGCCGCGCAGCGAGAGCGTGGACGACGTGCGCTGGTCGAATGCAGATGCGGCGCTGCTGGACGAGGCGCGGTTCGCGCTGGGCCCGAAGCTGAACAAGGCCGGAAAGATCGACGAGACGGACGAGATCCGCACGTACGG
>CAYXRQ010000060.1:0-7114 GCA_964466765.1 uncultured Bifidobacterium sp.
ATCGAGGTGTGCGAGGGGTTCCGCAGGGCGGCGTCCGGCCATGTCTCTGTGCTCGGGCTCGACCCCGTGGCAGGCCACCGCGAACTGACGGAGCGGATGGGCGTGATGCTGCAGGGCGGCGGGGTCTACCCGTCAGCCAGGGTCCGTGACGTGGTCGCGCACTTCTGTGCCCTGCACGACCGCGGGATGGATGCCGGTGCGCTCATCGAGCGGGTGGGCCTGTCCCACCGTGCCGGCGCAGTGTGGAGGCGGCTCTCCGGCGGGGAGCAGCAGCGGGTGTCCCTGGCACTCGCACTGGCGGCACGGCCGGAGGTCGCGTTCCTCGACGAGCCGACCAGCGGCGTGGACGCCGAGGGCCGTGATGCCATCCGCGGGATCATCCGGCAGCTCACCGACGACGGCTGCACGGTCGTGCTCGCCAGCCACGAACTGGCCGAGGCGGAGAGGGTGGCCGACAACGTGGTCCTGTTCCGCGCCGGGCAGGTGATGGCGGCAGGACCACTGCGGGACCTGCTGCAGCGTCGCGGCACTGTCAGGTTCGCGTCGGCACACGGGATCGACACGGTCGCGCTGTCTGCCCATCTGGGCCACGGTGTCAACCCGCGGGGGGAAGGACGGTACGAGGTCGACGCCGACGGCACCCCGCACCTCGTCTCGCTCCTCACCGGGTGGCTCGCAGCCAACGGGCTACCGCTCGGGTCGCTCGACACCGGTGACGAGACTCTCGAGGACGCATACCGGCGCATCACGGGCGGTGTCGCATGAGGCGCACGCTCACCCAGCTGCGCACCGAGACAGTGCTCGTGCTGCGCAACGGAGAGCAGCTGCTGCTCACCCTCGTCATCCCGGTGCTCCTGCTCGTCTTCTTCTCGGTCGTGGACGTGCTCCCCTCCGGGGCCCAGGACCCGGAGGACTTCCTGCTGCCTGGCATCGTCGCGCTCGCTGTCATGTCCACCGCGATGGTCAGTCTCGGCATCGCGACGGGTTTCGAGCGCAGCTACCTGGTGCTGAAGCGTCTGGGTGCCACGCCGTTGCGGCGCGGCGAGCTGGTGACCGCAAAGATGCTGTCCGTGTTCGCCATCGAGATGTTGCAGCTGGCGGTCCTTCTCCCGCTCGGTGCCGCGCTCGGGTGGGGCCCGGAGGGCAGCAGCACGTGGTTCCTTGTCCCGGCGGTGCTGCTGGGCACGGCCGCGTTCACCGGGATCGGCCTGACTCTCGCGGGAACGCTGCGCGGCGAGATCAACCTGGCGGCGCAGAACGGCCTGTACCTGGTGCTCCTGCTGCTCGGCGGCATGGTGATCCCGATGTCGTCGCTGCCGGCACCGCTGCGCTCCGTCGCCGAGTTGCTTCCCTCGTCTGCGCTCGCAGATGTCGTCCGCGATGCGCTCACGGGCGCAGGGAACCAGCCGAGTGCCTCCTGGGTGGTCCTCGCGGTGTGGGCCGTGGCGGGCCCGGTGGTCGCGTCGCGCACCTTCCGCTGGAGCTAGTCGCGGCGGGTCACCTACTACCGTTCAGTCAGCCTCGCTGGCCGCGGAGGTCGTGCTCTTCAGGGCATGGCGGTACACACTGGCAACCCGAATCTGTCGACCCTCGCGATAGGTGAGACCCGATAGTTCAGACCACCATAGAAAGTCTTCGAGTTCAGGTTCCACGATGTCTAGCTGGTTGCTCATCATCTCCTGATGAAAGTAAGTGTGCGGTGCACCATGCAGTCGATCAATGAAGGGACTGAGCATCGGGTACTCGGCAATCACAGTGTCCTTTAACCGGGCAGTCGAGGTCTCCACTTTCGCTCGGTCAAGATTCGACTTAGTCACCAAGGCTGTGAATGACCCGTACTTCTCCCCGAGATGGTGTTCTTCTCTTGAGATGTCGAAGGCTCGCTTCAGGCAGCCAATCAAATTGCGTGGGGATACCGATGTCGAGGCATCAGATGTCGCCTCCACCACTCTGGAGAAGGGCGATCTGTCCTCTCTTCCCTCGAGAACTCTCCCAAGAAATCGCTCCGGGTCATTCTCAATATCACGAACAGTGATGCCACCGTAGAAGGCGCGGGCCTTCTCAGACGCCAGGATCCGCTCGGCAACCATCTTCGCTGCCTCCCGCTTGGACCATGAAATATATGCCGTCGGAATCGCCGTGGAAGCCGGGAAAGTCGACTCAAGGGTGATTCTTTGGAAAACGTCTTCACGTGCGAACACCTTGAGTCGCAGAGTGTCAGACCGGCCGTGCATAACGGAATCCGCGATCTCCCTGAGGTCAATTATCACCCGCAGGAGCGACCTAATGACTGCTGAAGAGTTCTCGTGGCTCATGCCGTAAAGAAGTTCGTCGAGGCTGTCCACTGCCACCCAGATTCTCTCGCCCCTGTCTGCCAGCACGGCCATGAGTGTCTCGGTCAACCGAGCGGCGTGATCGCGCAGCCTCCTCTCCTGTGGAGTCTCAACCACACGGACATCAACTGAGATCGTCGGCTCACCCCCGGGGGAAGTTCCAACGACCGGCGTCAACCGCATCTTCTTGAGATCACCCACACGCGTCTTGACCACATCCCACATGCCCCGTCTCAGGTCCACATTGTTCATGCGGGCAAGCATCGGAATCGTCGATCCCCCATATTCCCCGTACTCATACAGCAGATCACGAAGTGACCTGTAGTTCTCCTTCTCGCGGTTCGACGTTGCCTTGTCCTCAATCCTGTCCTTGAGGGCAATCACGCTGGCCACACCGCTGATCTGCAACAGCCAAGCAGTCTTGAGCAGATTCTCGTCATTTCCGGCAAGGTCAAGCAATTGCTGAAAATGCTCATCGAGATGTGACGAGACAAGGGGAATCACAGTGGTGGGAACTTCTCGTTTTGTCCCGTCAAATGACCGCTCAAAGGTCATGGACTGCTGCTGGAGGTGCCGGTACATCTTGGTCTTTCCGGTGCCCTTCCGGCCGAGAATGAGGTCAACCTCGTCATGCACGAGGTCATGCCACGCCGCTGACGCAACGAAATACCGGTCGTGGTCCGCGTTACCCTGCTCCGACCCGAGATTGATCGATTCCAGCACGTCTTGGGCAAAGATTCTGACCGTCACAGCATCATCCTAAGCACCCAGCGAGCTAGTCGCGGCGGGTCATCACCGTCACGCGGTGGCCGTTCAGTTCGGCCTCACGGACGGTCTCCCATCCCATGGAGCGGTACCAATCCGCCTCGCTCTCTGTGTAGAGCCACAGACCGCCCTCCACACGGGCTAACACCGTCTCGACCAGCGCCCGGCCCGCACCCTTACCACGGTGCCCGGGCAGCACGTACACAGCCGCCAACCACGGGCCCGGCTCAGTCGCACTGGGAAGCTCGTCGTCCATCACGATCGAGGCGGTACCCACGACCTCACCGTCCTCCACAGCGACGACACAGTGCGGGGGTGCGGCGCCGTTCGCATCACCGCGGGCCCACTCGTCGAGGTACCACTCCGCGGTGTCATCAGGGAACAGGTGCGGCCACTCGGCAACCAACCAGCCCGCGACCTTCCGGCGCAGGCTCGGGTCTGCCGGGAGGTCGACTATCTCCATGTCGTCACGCAGGCGTGTGCGGGTTCTCCGGCGCCGGCCTGGTGCGGCGGAACGCCTCCTCGACCTCGCCGTACGTGAGCGGGTCGTCGGTGCCGGTGACCTCTGCATCCGGCATGCGCGAGTCGCGGCGGTACGTCTGCTGGGCGTAGAAGCCCCGCATCATGCGCCGCGAGAAGATGAAGATGATCACGATCCACATGAACACGGAGCCGCCGAGTTTCATGATGCCGCCGGCTGCCTGCTGGTCGGAGAGGACGCTGATCCCGCCCACGCGCACCGGCGTGTCATAGTGCCGGTACACGGGGCCCTCCGCGAACGTCAGCCATCCCGCAGGGATCGTCGGCACGAGCGACATCGAGAAGAGATAGATCATCTTCGCCCCGTCGCTGACGCGCCACTCGCGTGCAGGCCCGCAGATGGGGATCCACATCACGAACGCACTCACCACCAGGAGGACATGGAGCAGGTAGTGCACCGGACCGTTGGAGGCGCTGAGGTTCACCAACTGGGGGATGTGGGTGGTGAGGACCACGAGGTTGTAGACCAGTGCGGCGGCGGCGGGCCTGGTGAGGAACCTCGCGGCGCGGCGGACCTTCCCCTCGCCGATGATGATGCGGAACAGCCATTCGGGGGTCGCGAGCAGGGCGAGAGGCGGCACGAACATGGAGAGGCTCATGTGCTGGATCATGTGCACCGAGTACAGGTACTCCTCGGCGATGTCGTGCATCGGCCAGTCCGTGGACAGCCACATGAGCGTGATCATCAGGCTGAACGTCACGACCTGCCTGCGGGTGACCACCTGGCCCGGCGGTGCGACCTGCGGGCCGATCACGCGCACGGCATAGATGAAGCCCGCGATGAGGGCCAGCATCAGGACCCAGACCTCCAGGTGCAACTGGAAACGCCAGGGGTCCGGGTTGGTGGAGATGTCGTATCCGACGGCGAGCATCCGCGGTCGACCTTTCGGGGGTCAGGCGATGAAGAACTTGAACGTGGCGAGGGCGACGATGTAGCAGAACAACGCCAGGCCCAGCCCCGTGTAGAAGAGCACGCTGAAGAGCCTGTTGTCGAACTTGAGGTGCATGAAGTACGACACGACCATGACGAACTTGATGACCATCATGGTCAACAGGGACGGCATGAAGAGAGGGCCGAAGTCGACGTAGTAGGTGGACACCTCGAGGGCCGTGATCGCCGCGAGGATCAGGGCGATCTTGATGTAGCCGGCATCGGACATGCCGTGCTCGTGGGAATCGTGCTTCTCTTCGGTGGCGGCGCTCATGTTGTCCTCTCGGTCAGGCGGGGATCAGGTAGACGAGTGTGAAGATGACGATCCACACGATGTCGACGAAGTGCCAGTACAGGCCGACCATCTCGACGACCTCGGCCTTGTTGCCGGTGATGCGGTTCTTCTTGATGATGCCCATGGTGGAGAGCAAGAGGATCACGCCCACCGACACGTGGACTCCGTGGAAACCGGTGAGCGTGTAGAAGCTGGACCCGAAGAGGCTGGTCGTGAAGCCCAGGCCCTCGCGGTAGAACGCCGTGAACTCGTACACCTGGCCGCCGATGAAGGTGGAGCCGAGGAGAGCAGTGACGGTGAGCCACAGGTTCGTCTTCGAGTCGTCGTTGCGCTGCGCTGCCGTGACGGCGAGAACCATGGTCAACGACGACATCAGCAAGACGAAGCTGCTCACCGAGGTGAACGGGATGTCGTAGATGGCTGACGGGTGCGGGCCGTCCGAGACGCGCCCGCGGTACAGCATGTAGGTGGAGATGAGACCGCCGAACAGGAGGCACTCCGAACCGAGGAACAGCCACATCGCCAGCTTGTTGTTGGACAGGCCGGTGGAGCTGTGGTGACCGTGGCCGGAGCCGTGGTCTGCGTGTACTGCGACGTCAGCCAAGGGGGGCGATCTCCTTCGTGGAGCCGTCGGTCGACGGCGGGTCGATCTCGGATGCATCCGGGACGGAGGGTTCGAGCACCCAGCCGAAACTGGCGAGCAGCAGCACAGCAACACCCACCGCCATCACCGGGATGCCGTAGATGGTGCCGAGACCGAGCGTCCCGATGCCGAGGGCCAGGACGAGCGGCCAGTAGGACGGCCCGGGCAGGTGAATGTCCGAATCCGCCGCCTCTTCCTCGGCACGCACCAGGTCCGCACCGTCCGCGATGCGGCGCATCGTGTGGGTGGAGGTGTCCTCCTCGTACTTGCGGTGGAAGAACTCGTCAAGGTGGTGCACCACGGGGATGCGGTCGAAGTTGTGCGGCTTCGGCGGGTTGGTGGTCAGCCACTCGAGGGTGCGTGCGTCCCACGGGTCGGCGCCGGCCTTCGGCCCCTTCTTCGCCGTGTAGACGACGTTGATGAGGAAGGCGAGAATGCCGGCAGTGAGGACGAACGAGCCGATCGAGGCGACCATGTTCCAGAACGCGAGGTTGAAGAAGCCCTCGCCGGCACGCGCCTCGGTCCAGATGTACATGCGTCGTGGCTGACCCTGGAGGCCGAGGATGTGCATCGGCCCGAAGGTCAGGTTCATGCCGAAGAACATGAGCCAGAAGTTCCAGGAACCGAGCTTCTCGTTGAGGAGCCGGCCGAAGACCTTCGGCCACCAGTAGTAGAAGCCGGCGAAGAGGCCGAACACCATGCCGCCGAAGAGCACGTAGTGGAAGTGGGCGACGATGTAGTAGGTGTCCGTCTGCTGGGTGTCGGAGGGTGCGACCGAGTGGGTCACGCCAGACAGGCCGCCCACGGTGAACAGCAGCACCAGTCCGATCGCGAACTTCATGGCGGTCGTGTACCAGATCTTGCCGCCCCACATGGTGAGCAGCCAGTTGAAGATCTTGACGCCCGTGGGGATGGCGATGGCCATGGTGGCGATGGAGAACACCGCCACGGACACCGGCCCGAGTCCGGTGGCGAACATGTGGTGTGCCCACACGCCGAAGCCGACCAGACCGATCGAGGCACCGGAGAACACCACGAAGGGGTAACCGAAGAGGGGCTTGCGCGAGAAAGTGGGCAGCACCTCTGAGATGATGCCGAAGCCGGGCAGGATCAGCACGTAGACCTCGGGGTGGCCGAAGATCCAGAACAGGTGCTGCCACAGCAGCGGGTCGCCGCCCGCCGCCGCATCGAAGAACGTGGCCCCGTACTCGCGCTGGAACATCAGCAGCACCAGCGCCACCGTGATCACCGGCAGGGAGAACACGAGGAGGAACTGGACGACGAGGATCATCCAGGTGAACACCGGCATCTTCATGAACGTCATGCCGGGTGCGCGCATGTTGAGCACCGTGACGATCAGGTTGATGGAGCCGATGAGCGAGGCGATGCCGGCGATCTGCAGTCCGACCGTCCAGAAGTCCACGCCGTTCGAGGGCGAGAAGACCGGGCCGGAGTTCGGTGCGTACATGAACCAGCCGCCGTCGGCCGCGCCGCCGAGGAACCAGGCCAGGTTGAGCACGACACCGCCGATGACGAGGAGCCACAGGGAGAGCGCGTTCAGGCGCGGGAACGCGACGTCACGGGCACCGATCTGCAGGGGCAGGAAG
>CAYXRQ010000061.1:0-7058 GCA_964466765.1 uncultured Bifidobacterium sp.
AACCCTGCACTTCTGCACGGGCTGAACACACACGGCGGCCAGGTCACGTACGCGGCCGTCGCGGAGGCGCTCGGACTGCCGCATACCACACCCTCCGCCGCCCTCGCCGTCTGAGCCCCCGCTCCCCTAGCCTTCGGCCATGGTCATCCACGCGAGCGAACTCGACGTCCCCGTCGTCCCACTCTTCGAGAACGGTGACCGCCAGGTTCGCCGTGCGGCGATGCGCGAGATCGCCGCCCTGGCCCCGGTCGCCCGAACTGACATCGGGTTCGCCGCCGTCCGGTACGACTCCGTGGTGAAGGTGCTGCGCGACAAGCGCTGGCACAGCGCGGTGGGCTTCGCCGCCCAGTTCGCCGGTGTCACGGACGAGGAGTTCCTGTCGAGGCGCCGCGTCAGCATCCTGAACGCGGAGGGCGAGACGCACGTGCGGCTCCGCCGCCTGGTGGCGCCCGCCTTCTCCCCGCGCGGTGCCGACCGGCTGCGCCCGTTCATGCGCGAGGTCGTCAACGGCCTCATCGAGCCCCACACCGCCGGGGGGAGCATCGAGTTCGTGTCGGCGGTGTGCGAGCCATACCCCATCCCGATCATCTGCGAGCTCCTCGGCGCGCCGAAGTCCGACTGGCAGATGTTCAGCGGCTGGGCCACCGACGTGCTCCGCATCTTCAACGGGACCCTCGTGGAGGACCTGCCCGTCATCATGAAGGCCCAGGACGAGCTCGGCGAGTACGTGCGGGGCCTCATCGCCGAGAGACGCGACAAGCCCGCAGACGACCTGCTGACCGACCTGATTGCGGCCGAGGAGTCCGGCGACAGGCTCACCACGGACGAGCTCGTCATGATGGTGGAGGCTGTCATCGTGGGCGGCACGGACACGACCCGCAACCAGCTCGGCCTGTGCCTGGCCGTGTTCCTCGACCATCCGGAACAGTGGGCGATGCTCGCGGACGACCCGGGTCTCGCACCGCGCGCGGTGGAGGAGACGATGCGCTACTTCGGCGCGGTCAACGGCACGATCCGTTACGCGAGCGAGGACATCGAGATGGACGGCGTGCTGTACCCGAAGGGGACGTTCATGAGCACCAGCCTCGGCACCGCAAACTTCGACGACTCGGTGTTCCCCGGTGCGGGCACCTTCGACATCACGCGCGAACCGGTTGGGTCACCGCACATGTCGTTCGGGAGCGGGATCCACTACTGCCTCGGTGCCTCACTCGCCCGCGCGGAGCTCCAGGAGGCGCTCGCCCTCCTCCCGCGGCGCATGCCGGGGATCGCGCGCGCCGGCATGACCGTGATGAAGCCCGCCACCACGGCGATCTTCGGCCCGGCCGAGATGCCGATCACGTTCGACGCGGGTCACTGACCACAACCCGCCCCCGCCGGGGCGGCGGCACTAGTTTGGACACGCCCCCTATGTCGAGAACCGCGCGCGAGAAGAAGCCCCTTGTGCCGGGCTCCGCCCGTTCGGCCCTGAGCAACCGTGACTTCCGGGTGATGTGGGCGTCCAGCTTCACCTCCAGCATCGGGGTGTGGATGCAGCAGGTCGTCCTGCCCGCCTACATCTACTCCCGGACGCGGAGTGCCTCGACGGTCGCCATCTTCACGTTCGCCCAGCTCGGGCCGCTCCTGCTGCTCTCGATCCCCGCCGGCGTGATGGCCGACAAGTTCGAGCGGCGCAAGTGGCTCGTCTTCGCCCAGGTCATCCAGATGACCGGCTCCGTGTGCCTCGGCATCTTCACCTCCCTCGATGCCGCCATACCCGTGCTCTTTGCCTCGCAGTTGGTCGTCGGCATCGGGAACTCCCTGAACGCTCCCGCGTTCTCGGCCGTGCTTCCGAGCCTCGTGCCTCCCGAGGACCTCGGTGGCTCCATCAGCCTGTCCTCTGTGTCCGTGAACGGGTCCCGCGTGGTCGGCCCGATACTCGCGGCCCTGCTCATGAACTCGGGGGTGACATCCGCCCAGATCTTCTTCATCAACAGCTGCACGTACCTCATCGTCATGTCGGCGGTGCTGCGCATCACGCTCCCCGTGGCCGCCAAGACGTCCGAGAAGGGGCTCAAGTCGCTGACACTCGGCCTTCGGGTCGCACGGGAGCGCCCCGTCATCGGCCGGGTCCTCCTCACCATGTTCTCGTTCTCCCTTCTCAGCCTCCCGTTCGTCGGCCTCTTCCCCGCCGTCGCGGACCTGGCGTTCGGGATCGAGCCCCGCACGCCGCTCTACAAGTGGCTGTACGCGACGTGGGGCCTGGGCGCCATGTTCGGGGCACTCGCTGTCGGCACAGTCCTCGCCACCGAGGACAAGCGGACCACCGCGAGGCGGGGATTCCTGCTGTTCGCCGTCGCGCTCTCCCTGTTTGCGTCCGCCCCGAACGTCCCGCTCGCCTTCGTCACGGGGTTCCTCCTCGGCACCACGTACTTCTCCACCACCACGGCCCTCATGACCGTGCTGCAGAGCCGCCTGGAGCTGCAGGTCCGGGCGCGCGTGCTCTCGCTGTGGTTCATGGCCTTCGGCGGCACGATCCCGATCGGCAACATCATCTTCGGGCCCGTGATGGACTCCATCGGGGCGCGGCCGGTGCTCTATTTCGGGGCGGCGTGGGCACTCTTCCTGTCGTGGTGGTGCAACATCCACAGGATCGACATGCGCGCGGCAGAGGACGCATCATTCCTGGCCGCCGGCATAGACCCCGACACCCGCACCTGACGGCACCCGCGCGCGGGTCCCGTGCGCCGGCATCCCGCTACGGGGAGCCGGCGAGCATGCCCACGACCCGCTCGGTGCGCGAGCTGCGCGAGCCCTTCACGAGCACAACAGTCGACGGGCCGATGCCGGCGAGGCGCGCGGCCACGTCATCGAGCGACATGGCAGGTGCCCCGTAGAGATCGGTCTCGAGCGGCAGGACGGTGACACCGAGGGCATCGGCGGTCGCCGCGACGGCACGGTGGGCCGCAGCAGGGTCCTCCAACTCCGCCATCGCGCCCAGCACCGCCACCCGCTCCCCCGCGTCGACGGCCGCGAGCGTGCGCAGCGCCGCCTCCATGGATGCCGAGTTCGCGTTGTAGGTGTCGTCGAGGATTCGCGCACCGGACTGCGCTGTGCGCCACTGCATCCGCTGCCCGGCCAGCTCGACGGTCCCGACCGCGGCCACCGCCGTGTCGAGCGGGACCCCGAGCACGAGTCCCGCCGCCACGGCGGCACAGGCGTTCATCGCCATGTGCGCGCCGGGCGCACCGACCCGCACCGAGGCCGTGCGGCCCTCGTGGCTGATGTCCACTGTGTGCCGGCCCTCGTCGTCCGTCGACACAGTGACGACGCGCACGTCGTTGTGCATGGACGTGCCGTACGTGATCACCCCCGCCCGTGTCGACCCGGCCATGGCGGCCACCCGCTCGTCGTCGCCGTTCAGCACGGCGGTGCCGTCAGCGGGGAGCGACGACGGGAGCTCGGCCTTCGCCCGCGCCACCCCGTCGATGCCGCCGACCCGGTCGCTGTGCGCGTCACCGACGATGGTCACGATCCCCACGGTCGGTCGTGCCACCGAGCACAGCCGCGCTATCTCGCCGTGCCCGCGCATGCCCATCTCCACGACCACGGCCCGTGCCCCGTCCGGGGCCGACGCGAGCGTCACGGGCACCCCGACGTCGTTGTTGAAGGACTTGTGGGCCCCGTGGGCGGCCCCGAGACCCGCGCGGAGGACAGCGAGCACGAAATCCTTCGTGGAGGTCTTCCCGGCAGAACCGGTGATCCCCACCACGGGCACACCCTCCAGCCGCTCGCGGCACATCCGGCCGACGGCCGCGAGCGCTTCGAGCGTGTCGTCCACCTCCACGCAGACGAGTCCGTCGACCGCCCTGCCGCGCGCCACGATCGCGAACGTCGCGCCGGCGGCGGCGGCTGCGCCCAGGTGGTCATGGCCGTCCCGTTCGGCAACGAGCGCGACGAACGCCTCCCCGGGCACGAGCGTGCGCGTGTCGAACGAGAGTCCGTCAGCCTCGGCGTCACCGCCGGCGACGCGTCCACCGGTGCACCCCGCGACCGCGGAGGCAGTGATGCGCATGGCCCGACCCTAGCGGCGGAGTACGGTCTGCGGGGATGAATGCGCCCCGCCAGACGCTCGTGGTCCTCTTCGGCGGGCAGTCTGCGGAGCACGACGTGAGCCGTGTGACGGCATCCCACGTCATCCACGCGGCCGACCCCTCTCGCTACGACATCATCGCCGTGGGCATCGACCGCGACGGCACGTGGCGGGCCTCGCCCGCGCACGAGTGGCGCGGCGACGCCGGTCGCGACACCGGCCAGAGCCTCGCCGTCACGGGAGACGCGGTGGAGCCCTCTGCAGTGCTGCGGCGCCACGCGGGGGCCGTCATCGTTCCCCTGCTTCACGGCCCGATGGGCGAGGACGGCACGGTGCAGGGACTGCTCGAGCTGCTCGGACTGCCGTACGTGGGCAGCGGCGTCCTCGCGAGTGCGGTCGCGATGGACAAGGGCATCGCGAAGCGCCTCTTCGCGGAGGCGGGCCTCCCCCAGGCCGGCTCCGTGACCATGCACTACGACGAGTGCTCGCCGCGCAACCTCCTCATGCTGTGGAACGACTCCACCACGGACCTCTTCGTCAAGCCGGCCAACATGGGGTCTTCGGTCGGGGTGTCGCGCGCCTCGTCGCCGGAGGAACTGGCGGCGGCGGTCGACGCGGCCGCGCGCTACGACAGCTGGATCGTCATCGAGGAGGCCGTGCACGGGCGCGAGATCGAGGTCGCAGTGCTCGGGAACAGGAAGCCGAGGGCATCGCTGCCGGGCGAGATCACGCCCAGCAAGGACTTCTACGACTACGAGGACAAGTACGTGGACGACGCCGCGACCCTCACGGTCCCCGCGCGCCTGACGGCGGAGCAGACCGAGGAGGTGCGGCGGCTGGCCGTGCGCGCGTACCGCGCGTTGCGGTGCGAGGGAATGGCCCGGGTCGACTTCTTCCTGGAGGAGGACGGCCGTGGCTTCCTCATCAACGAGATCAACACGATCCCGGGTTTCACACCGATCTCGATGTACCCGAAGATGTGGGAGGCATCGGGCCTCGCCTACCCGGCGCTCATCGACGAGCTCGTGAGGCTCGCGCTGGAGCGCCACTCCGCGAGGAGACGCACCACCGAGAGGTGAGAGTCGGTCAGCCGTTCGCCGCGGGGATGCTGATGACCTGGCCGGGCAGCAGGGTCACGCCGCCGTCGGGCCACTCGTTCGCCGCCACCAGCTGGGCCGTGGTGATGCAGAACTTCTTCGTGATCGCCCACATCGAGTCGCCCTGCTGGATCGTGTAGGTGCCAGCGGGCCGCGTGCCGCACCCCGGCCCGACGGGGCCCGCGGGCGTCGTGGCAGTGGTACCACCGCCGCCGGCAGGCGGGTTCGTCTCGGTGGGGGTGATGGCGGCGGCCGGGATCTTCAGCGTCTGGCCCGGGTACGGAAAGTCGCCCGGGGTGAGGAGCGCGTTGTACGAGAGCAGCAGGCTCACCGTGATGCCGAACTTCGTCGCCACCGAGATCGGTGAATCGCCGGCGACCACCGTGTAGGTGGTCTCCTGGCCGACCGCGTTCACGGGCAACGTGGTGGTGGTGCCGGGGAGCGTGCTCGCCACCGGGGGGATCGTCGCGAAGGCGGTCGGCGTGACCCCCACCACGGTGGTCGCGACGCCGAGGGTGTCGCCGCCGCAGGACGCGAACGCGGGCACCGCGACGGCGAGGCACACGGTCGCGCTCGCCGCGCGCGCCACCATCCTGCGTCGTCCCACCTGCACGGGTTCCCACGGTAGTTCGTGGACCACCGCCGGTGGTGGCGCATCAGCAGGTCCGGACGGATTGCCTCATACGAGCGGTCGCGCCGTCGGCGGGATCGGGGACGGGAGCGTGGTGGAGCCCATCAGGTGCGTGTCGACACCGGCGGCGCACGCGCGTCCCTCTGCGATCGCCCACACGATGAGGCTCTGCCCGCGGCCCATGTCACCGGCCACGAACACCCCGGGGACGTTCGTCTGGTAGTCGGCACCGCGCGCGACGTTGCCGCGCTCGTCGAACGCGACACCGAGCTGCTCCAGCCAGGAACCCTTCTCCGGCCCGACGAAACCCATCGCGAGGAACACGAGGTCCGCCGGGATCTCCCGGTCCGTGCCCTCCACCTTCTCGAACCGCCCGTTGCGCATCTCGACCTCGTGGACGAGCAGTGCGCGCACGTTTCCGTTGCCGTCGTCGAGGAACCGCTCGGTGTTCACGCTGTACACGCGCTCGCCGCCCTCCTCGTGGGCCGACGACACGCGGTAGATCATCGAGTACTGCGGCCACGGGTTCCCGGCGGCTCGCTCCTCCGGCGGCCTCGGCATGATCTCCAGCTGGACGACCTGCCTGGCGCCCTGGCGCAGCGCGGTGCCGAGGCAGTCCGCGCCGGTGTCGCCACCACCGATGATGACAACGTTCTTGTCCCTCGCGTCGATCGCCGCGTCGGAGAAGTCGCCCTCCTGAACCTTGTTCGCGATCGGCAGGTACTCCATGGCCTGGTGGATGCCGCGCAGCCCGCGACCCGGCACGTCGAGGTCACGCCACGCCGTCGCCCCGCAGGCGAGAACCAGCGCGTCGACGCTCGCACGGAGCACCTCGATGTCCACCGCGCCGCCAACGTCGTGCGCCCGAGCCTGATCCGCGTCGAAGCCGACGAGGCGACCTACGACCTGCACGTCATGGTGCGCTTCGAGATCGAGCAGCGCCTGCTCGATGGCAGCCTGCCGGTCGACGCGCTGCCGTCCGAGTGGAACCGCCTGTACCGCGAGTACCTCGGCGTGGTCCCGCCCGACGATCACCAGGGCTGCCTGCAGGACGTGCACTGGTCGTGCGGCCTGTTCGGGTACTTCCCCACCTACACGCTCGGCAACCTCTACGCCGCGCAGTTCGCGGCCGCCGCCGAGCGCGCGCTCGGCGGGCTGGCCCCGTTGTTCGCCCGCGGCGACTTCGCGCCGTTGCGCGAGTGGCTGCGCCGCCACATCCACCGGCGCGGCGAAAGTCCACGCCGATACCGCCATCAGC
>CAYXRQ010000062.1:0-6942 GCA_964466765.1 uncultured Bifidobacterium sp.
GCCGGTGTCGCCGACTTCGTGAAGTCGATGACCGGCGGCCCGCCGCGGTTCCTCGTTGCCAAGCCCGGGCTCGACGGCCACAGCAACGGCGCCGAGCAGATCGCGGTCGCGGCGCGGGATGCCGGGATGGAGGTCGTCTACAGCGGCATCCGCCTGACACCCGAGCAGATCGTGGCCAGCGCACGCGACGAGGACCCCGACGTCGTCGGGCTGTCGATCCTGTCGGGTTCCCACATGGAGCTCGTGCCCGAGGTCGTGGACCTGCTGCGCGCCGAGGGAGTCGATGCCCCGGTCATCGTGGGCGGGATCATCCCAGAGGAGGACCGCGACCGCCTGCGCGCCCGCGGGGTCTCGGCGGTCTACACACCGAAGGACTTCGACATCGCCCGCATCATGCGCGAGGTCGCCGAGCTGGCCGTCGCGCACCGCGGGTCCTGACGGCGGGAACATCCGCGTGCCCGCCAGGGTTGCACCCGGCATGAGCATCTACGCACACTCCATCGCCCGCCTCGACGGCCAGCCGAACGCACTCGCTGCCGTCGACGGCAAGGTCACCCTCGTCGTGAACGTCGCCAGCAAGTGCGGCCTGACCCCGCAGTACGAGGGACTCGAGGCGCTGCAGAAGAAGTACGCCGACCGCGGCTTCAGCGTTCTCGGCGTGCCGTGCAACCAGTTCAAGGGCCAGGAGCCGGGCAGTGCCGAGGAGATCCAGACGTTCTGCAGCACCACCTACGGCGTCACCTTCCCGTTGACCGAGAAGGTCGACGTCAACGGCGACGGCCGTCATCCTCTCTATGCGGCACTCACCCCGGTCGCCGACGCAGAGGGCGCGAGCGGCGACATCCGCTGGAACTTCGAGAAGTTCCTCGTGGGCCGCGACGGCTCGGTGCTCGCGCGCTTCAGCCCGATGGTGTCGCCTGATGCGCCCGAGGTTGCCGCCGCGATCGAAGCGGCGCTGTAGTCACTCCGCGCGCTCGCGCGCGATGAACGAGTCCAGTGCCGGGCCGCTCTCGAAGCTGGTGATGAGCGCGTACCGCGGGAAGTCGTGGTTGTGCACGACCACGTGCCAGAGACGCTGCGTGTCCACCACGAACCGGGAGCCCCGCGACAGCGGCACACGGCGCTCGGTGGCGGGGTCCGGCAGGCCGTCGGGACCGTTGTCCATCAGCAGCATGTAGCTGTCGGGACTGTCGGTCAGCTCCAGCCAGGAGCGCACGACCCATCCCTCGTTGTCGGGGTTGAAACGGTTGTTGTCGTCGCGGTGGATGCTGCGGATCGCCTGGTCGCGGTCCTGGGGCTCCAGCTTGATGATGCGGACGCGGCCGTAGTTGGCGCCGACGGACTCGACGTAGTTCCTGAGCGTCGGGGCCAGCGCCGCGTTCGACGTCCAGATGGCGTCCTTGTCGGTCTTGCCCTTGTCCCAGAAACCGCGGCAGTCCAGCTGGCCGTCGGCAGAGGCGAGCGGCGCGAAGTTGGTGTCGCCGCCGCTCTTCCAGTCGAAGTACTCGAGCGACTCCCACTCCGCCGCGGGAACCTCGAACGGAGCCTTCCGCAGTCCGACGAAGCCGGTCGCCGCGAGACAGTCGAGCCGGGGGTGCGGCGTGCGCAACGGGATGGCGACCGACCAGTGCTCCTGTGTGGGCCAGAACGTCGCGGTCATGACATCAGTGTATGGAACAGTGCAAGCACCATCGGGTCACGGCGGCATCGTGGTGGTTGCGCCGATCGGCACGAAACCGTTGCTGGGCGGGAGCTTCAGCTCCGTTCCCGCCGGCACGCGGTCGGGGTTCTTGATCCTGTTGATCTCGACCAGTGCGGGTGCGGAGAGGTTGAACTTCATGGCGATGCCGAACAGCGACTCACCGGGCTGCACCACGTAGGTGCGCAGCGGGCCCGTGGTCGTGGTCGGCCCGCTGGAGCTCGTGGTGACTGCCTCTGACCCGTCCTGCTTCGTGGACTCCCCCGAACCGCCGTCGGTGAGCAACGAGGAGATCACGGCGAGGAAGGCGAACACGCAGGTGCCCCACAGCAGGTACACGTGGAGCCGGGTGCGCAGGAACATTCATGCCATGTTAGGTGTGACACCTCAACCATGTGTCCCATGACGGCGCCGGGGATGCGAACACCTAACCTTGCTCCGCGATGAGTGCCCAGACAGACGAAAGAGACTTCCCCGGTGCCCGCCGGCCGGACAGGACCCGCCGCCACGACGCAGGCGGGATCGGCATCTCGGTGTACGAGTGGGGCAAGGAATCCGACCCGGTCCTCTTCCTCGTGCACGGCGGAAGCGACTTTGCCCGGACTTTCGACGTGTTCGCCCCCCTGCTCGCTGCCGGAGGGTGGAGAGTCGTGTCGTGGGACCACCGCGGCCACGGTGCCAGTGACCACGCCGCCCTCTACGGCTGGGACGCCGACATCCGCGACGCGCTGTCCGTGATGGCATCAGTGACGGACGGACCCGCCCCGGTGGTGGGTCACTCGAAGGGCGGTGCCCTCATGCTGCAGCTCTGTGACGGCTCCCCGTACCGCATCTCGCGGATGGTGAACATCGACGGGATGCCGAGCAAGCGACGCATGCCCGACGTGCCGGACCACGACCAGTCGCGCATGCTCGCCAACGAGATCGGTGGCTGGCTCGACTTCCGCCACGAGGCCGGCTCCTCCGTCCGCAAGCCTGGCACGCTCGAGGAGCTCGCCCTGCGGCGCGGCCGGATGAACCCGCGCCTCAGCAAGGAGTGGCTGGAGTACCTGGTCACGGTCGGTGCGCAGCGCAGCGATGACGGATGGCGGTGGACTCTCGACCCGAGCATGCGCTTCGGCGGCTTCGGCCCGTGGCGGCCCGAGTGGAGCTCGCTGCGCATGGCCGCGCTCACCGTCCCGTTCCTGGGGTTCCTCGGCACCGTCGACGAACCGATGGGCTGGGGGGCGCGGGCGCGTGACGTCAAGCCCTGGCTGCCCGCCGGCGGGCGGCTGGAGGTGCTCGACGGTGTCGGGCACTTCATCCACATCGAGGAACCCGACCACGTCGCGGCGACGGTCCTGGAGTTCCTGTCATGAGCATGCTCGAGACGGTCTTCCTGCCCCACAACAAGGTCACGCTCGCGCTGCACCGCGTCAAGGACGGCACGGGCAGGCCGCTCCTGCTGCTGCACGGGCTGGGCGAGGACGCCCCGCGCATGGCCACATTCGACGCAGTGTGGGCCGGGCCCGTGTGGGCGCTCGACTTCACCGGCCACGGGCAGTCCACGGTGCCGATGGGCGGCGGCTACTCGTGCGAGATCCTCATGGCAGATGTGGACGTCGCGTTGCGGCACATCGGCGAGTGCACGGTGCTCGGCCGAGGGATCGGCGGGTACGTGGCTTTCCTCATTGCCGGCGCACGGCCTGCGCTCGTCCGCGGCGCGGTCATCACCGACGGCCCCGGCCTCGCGGGTGGGCCCGTCCATGTCAGCTCGACGACCGAGATCGCCGCAACGACGCGCACCGGCTCCGCGCCGGACCCGTGGGCCATCATCGAGCTGTCCCGCGATGCGCGGCCCGCGAACTACGCGCTCACCTTCCTCCGCCTGGCCATGAACGAGTCGGGTCTCGACGAGCCCATCACGAACTGTGCGCGTGTGTCGCCGCCCTGGCTGGAGGCGATCACACCCGAGGCTGGCGTGCTGACCGGCGTCTCCGTCCAGGAGGCGCTGGACATCTACGCGGGGTCCTAGTAGTCCCTGCTCGTCACCCTGTGGGCGATCGCCCTCAGTTCCTCGACGGCACCGAAGGGAAAATCGTGGTGCTCGATCAGCCCCAGGGCCTTGTCGCGGAACCCGATGATGTCGTTCTCGACGACCCGCAGGCCGCCGGTGTCGATGATCACCTGCTGGATCTCGGCAATCTCAACGTCCGTCAGGTCCGGGGAACCGACTCGTGCGAGCACGGCTTGCTGAGCCGCGTCGGCGCGCACGAGGGACTGGGCGATGAGCATCGTGGTCTTGCCCTCGCGGAGATCGTCTCCCACCGGCTTCCCGGTGACCTCCTGGTGCCCGAACACCCCGAGCACGTCGTCACGCAACTGGAACGCGATCCCGAGGAGTTCCCCGAAGGTGCCCAGGCTGTCGACCACCCACTCTTCGTCCGGCCCGGCCGCTGCTGCCGCACCCATCCGCAGCGGTCTCTCCACGGTGTACTTGGCAGTCTTCATCCCCATCACCAGCAGGACCCTGTCCGGGTCGAGGTCCCGGGACGCGGCGCCGAGGAGGTCCATGTACTGCCCCAGGTTCACCTCGATGCGCACCCTGGTCCACTGCTTGCGGACCGCCGCGTTCACGTCCCCCAGTGCAGCATCCGCCATGGCGAGCGTGATGTTGCCGGCCAGCACGGCCGCGCCCTCGGAGATACGCCTCTCCTCGCCGGTCCAGCCCAGTTCGCGGTGGTCCCGGGCGACACGCACGTGCACGGTGTCGGAACCACGGCGTGTTGCTGCGCCGTCGATCACGTCGTCATGGACCAGTGCGGAAAGGTGCAGTAACTCCAGTGCCGCACCGATGTTCACCGCAGTCTGTGCGCACGGCTCGCCCCCGGCCGCGATCCATCCGAGGTGCGCGAACTCCGGCCGCATCCGCTTCCCGCCGGCCGTCGCCAGACGGTGAATCTCGTCCAGCACCCACGCGACATGCCCGTCGAGATTGCCGTAGGTGTCACGCTCCCGCCTGATCACCCTGGAGAGGCGTTCGTCAACGAGCGACGTGAACCGGGCCGAGTCAATCACTCGTCGTCATCCTCGTCGTAGTCGTCGTCATCGTCGTAGTCGTCATCTGCATCGTCCTCGTCATCACCTGCATCGTCGTAGTCACCGTCATCCTCCGGCAGGCCGGCGACGAGATCGTCGATTGTTGCCTGTGCCGCGGTGATGCGCGAGGTGCACCACTCCACCAGGAACGACGCGCGCTGCACCTTCACGGAGAGGACGTCCACGTCCACGCTCGCTGAATCGAGTTCCCGGAGGATCCCCTCCAGCTCGGACATTGCCTCGGCGTAACCCTTCGGCTCCCCCGCGGGGGTCTTCTTGCTGCTCATCGGTTCGTCTCCTCCACCGTGCTCGAGATGGCACCATCGGCCACCAGTGTCGTGATCGTGTCGCCGGGCGCGACGTCTGCGACGGAGCGCACCACCGTTCCGCCGGCCGTGCGGGTGATCGACCACCCGCGCGCCATGGTGACGGCCGGGTCCAGTCCGCGCACCATGACGGCATGCATGGCAACCCTTTGCTGCTCGCGTTCCAGTGCGGTGCGTGTCCGCGTGACCAGCCTCTCCCGCGAGATCCTCATGCGGCCGCGGGCCTTCTCGACCGCGGTCAGCGTGGCGGACCGCACCATGGCAGCGGTGGTGTTGAGGTCGTGGAGGAAATCGTTCACGATGTCGATGACTGCGTCGGCGCACGCCGTGGGCGTCTTGCACTCGGTGTGGGCCACGATGTCCGCCACGCTCTGGTCCACCTGGTGGCCGATGCCGGTGAAGACGGGATGTGCGCAACGGGCAATCGCCATCGCTATCCGCTCGTCGTCGAACGCGGCGAGGTCGCTCTTGGACCCGCCGCCGCGCATGACGAGGACGATGTCGATGTCGTCGCGCCGGCTGAGTGCCTGGATCGCGCCGACGATCATGGGGACGGCCTCGTCACCCTGCACCCGCACGTCGCACAGGGTGATGCTGAAGCCGATTCCGGAGTCCAGCAAGTGCTTGCGCGCGTCAGCAAAGCCGGCCGCCTGGCTGCTGCTCACGATGCCGAGGCGCAACGGGACCAGCGGCACGGGCCGGCGCTTGTTCAACTTCGTGGTGCCGTTGTCCTTCAGCTTCTGGATGAGGGCCGCGCGCTGCTCGGCGATGTCACCGACCGTGAACTTGGTGTCGATGTCGAACGTCTTCAGGCCGAAGCTGCCGAACGGGGCGTAGAAGTCGGGGTTGCCCCGCACGCGCACCTTCATGCCGTCCTTCAGCTCCAGCCCCGCGTTGCGCAGCTTCTTCTGGAGCTTGGCGAGGACCCCGGCGAAGATCTTGATGTCGAGCTTGGACTTCTCCCCGTTCTTCTCCTCGATGAGCGAGAAGTAGAGGTGCGGCCTGGCGGGCTTGAGGCCCTGGATCTCTCCCTCGACCCACACTCCCTCGTCGAACGACTGCCCGAGCACGTTGTTCAGGACGTCGGCGAACTGGCTGACCGTGAGCGAGGGGACTCCGTCGACGAACTGGATCTCGGGCATCGGCATACTCTACGGAGGGGGGGTACGGGTTTCCGGGGGTCAGGAGACGAACGACCCGCCGGCCCTCACCTGGGCCGCGTACATGCCGTCCAGCCCCATGAGCTCGTCATGGGTGCCCTGCTCGGCTATCACCCCGTTGTCGAGGACCACAATGCGGTCGGCATCGCGCACGGTGGAGAGCCTGTGGGCGATCACTATCGCCGTGCGTCCGTGGAGGGCGGCGTCGAGCGCCTCCTGGACCAGGGACTCGTTCTCGTTGTCCAGGTGGCTGGTGGCCTCGTCGAGCACGATGATCGCGGGGTCCTTCAGGAGCATCCGCGCGATGGCGATCCGCTGCTTCTCGCCGCCGGACATCCGGTAGCCGCGCTCGCCGACGACCGTGGCGTACCCGTCCGGGAGCGCCGAGATCATCCCGTCGATGCGTGCGGCGCGGCAGGCCGCGACGATCTCCTCATGTGTGGCGCCGGGGCGCGCGTACCGCAGGTTCGACTCGATCGACTCGTGGAAGAGGTGCGGGTCCTGGGTCACCACGCCGATCGCGTCCCGCAGCGTGTCGGCAGTGAGGTCACGGACGTCCATGCCGTCGACGCGCACGGCACCCGAGGTGACGTCGTACAGGCGGGGCACGAGCGAGGCGAGGGTCGACTTCCCGGAACCGCTCGACCCCACGACAGCGACCGTCTCCCCCGCAGCGACC
>CAYXRQ010000063.1:0-6927 GCA_964466765.1 uncultured Bifidobacterium sp.
GTCCTCGATCCCCTTGTTGCGTTCCTCCATGCCGCCGGGGTACTGCAAACCCGTCTCGCCGCGGCCGGCCGCCTCGCACATCAGCGCGAACCCGTCGGCGTTGCGGCGAAGGTGGTTGAGCACGTGGCCCCGCGTCCAGCCGGGCAGCAGCGATGGGGCACGGAGATCGGCGTCGGAGAGCCCGCCGGACACCTCGAGCAGCCGCTGGTGGGCGGCGGTGCACGCCTCCACGCAGCGGTCGATCAGGCGGAGGTCCGGTGCAGCCACGCCCCCAACGCTAACGGCGGGTCACTCGGGCACTGAGCCGGGAGTGCGGTTCGGCACGACGATGATCGTGCCGTCGGGCTCGCGGTGCACGCGCACCGACACCCCGTAGAACTCCCCCAGGGTCTCGGGGCGCAGCACCTCCTCGGCGGAGCCGTGGGCCACGCGGTGACCCTCGTGCATGAGCACGAGCCGGTCGGAGTAGATGCCCGCGAGCGTGAGGTCGTGCATGGCGCTGATGACGGTGAGGCCGTGCTCGCGGCGCAGCCTGTCGACCAGTTCCAGTGCCTGCTGCTGGTGGCCGATGTCGAGGGCGCTCGTCGGCTCGTCGAGAAGCAGGATGGGCGCCTCCTGTGCGACGGCACGCGCGATGACGAGACGCTGCCTCTCCCCGCCCGAGAGCGTGCCGATGTCGCGGCCGGCGAGCCCCGCGAGGTCCAGCCGCTCGATGACGTCGTCCACCATGGAGAGGTCGTGCCTGCTCTCGGCGCCGAAGTGGGAGACGAACGGGTTGCGGCCGAGCAGCACGTACTCGCGCCCCGACATGCCGGCCGGCAGCACCGGGTTCTGCGGCACGTACGCGATCAACTGGGCGCGACGGCGTGCGGAGCGCGAGTGCAGGGGCGCCCCGTCCACGAGCATGCGGCCGCCGTGCGGTGCGACACCCACGACGGAGCGCAGCAGCGACGACTTGCCCGCCCCGTTCGGCCCGATGACGCACAGCCACTCTCCCGGGCGCAGCGTGTCGCTGAACCCGTGCACGGCCACATGGCTGCCGTAGCGCACGTCGACGTTCTCGAACACGAGCGATGTCATCGTGATCCCTGCCTGGTGCGCAGGATGAGCAGGAAGAACGGCGCGCCGAGGAACGCCGTCACCACGCCGATCGGCGTCTCGGCCGGCTTGTCGAGGATGCGGCCGGGGATGTCGGCCACGATGAGGAACGCCGCGCCGAGCATCATCGACAGAGGGAGCACCAGGCGGTAGCTGCTGCCCACGAGCAGGCGCACCGCGTGCGGCACGATGATGCCGACGAACCCGATGAGGCCGCTGACCGCGACGACGGCGGCAGTCCCGAGCGTGGCGGCGATCACCACGGCCAGGCGGATGCGGCGCACGTCCGCCCCGAGTGCGCTCGCCTCCTCGTCTCCCACGCGCAGCACGTCGAGCAGGCGACGGTGCATCAGCAGGACCACCGTGCTCGCCACCACGTACGGGATGACGAGCCGCACGTCGCCCCACGTGGCCGTGGAGAGACGGCCGAGGATCCACGAGTACACCTGGCGCACCACGTCCGAGTTGCGCTGCAGGAGAAACGTCTGGATCGCGGTGGCGAGCGACGTCACGGCGACCCCGGCCAGCACGAGAGTGATGGATGTGCGGTCGCCGCCGAAAGTGGACCCGACCACGTAGGTGACGAGCACGGCGGCGAGGCCACCCGCGAACGCGACCAGCGGCAACGGGTCGACGGGCCACGACAGGCTGCCCGTGCGGTTCACGGTGATCACCACCGTGGCACCCAGCCCCGCGCCCGCCGCGACTCCCAGCAGGTACGGGTCGACCAACGGGTTGCGGAAGACGCCCTGGTAGCTGGCACCCGCGACGGACAGCGTGGACCCGACGAGGGCGGCTAGCACCACGCGCGGCGCGCGGATCTGCCAGATGATCGACCAGTCGGTGCCGCCCACGCCGCTGTCCAATGAGACGAACGGCAGGTGGTCGAGCAGGGCGAGCGGCACGCGCCACCAGTCCGGCCCGGCCGGCCCGATGGTCACGCCCGCCACGAGGGCGAGGACGAGCACGCACGCCGAACCCGCGAGCCACGGCAGGGCCCGCTGCGGCGCGGCGTGCGCGACCGTCTCCATCAGGTTCTCCCGCGGTTCCCTGCGCGCTACTTCTGCAGCGCCTTGATGGCCTCGGCCATCTGGGTCACGAGGTCGACCACGCGCGGGCCCCAGCGGGACGCCACGTCATCATCGAGCTCCACGACGTTGCCGTTCTTGACTGCGTCGATCCCGGACCAGCCCGGGCGCTTGGCGACCTCTGCCGCATTCTGGGCGCAGCACTTGGTGTCCGCGAGGAAGATGATGGTCGGGTTCGCCTTGATGATCGCCTCGGCGTTCATCTGCGGGTAGTCATTGCCCTCCTCGACGCCGTCAGCGACGTTCGCGATGCCGGTCGCCTTCAGCAGCGAGCCGACGAACGTGTTCGAGGTGACGCTGTAGAGCGTGTTGTCGAGCTCGTAGAAGTAGCTCGCACCCTCGGGCGCGGTCACGCCGGCAGTCGCTGCCTCAATCTTCGACTTCATGTCCGCGACGAGTGCAGCGGCCGCGTCCTCGCGGCCGGTCGCCGCGCCGAGCTCACCGATCTGTCGGTACACGTCGTCGAGCGACGCGGCCGCGGCGCCAGTCCAGACCGTGATGTCCGGGTCCGCGGCCGTGAGCTGCTCGGTGATCTTGTTCATGTCGTTCGAGATGAGAACCAGGTCCGGGTCGTAGCCCAGGATGGCCTCGGCGCTCGGCTCGAAGGCCGAGATCTCGGTGACCTTGTCCGCCGTCTCCGCGGGGAACGTGCTCAGGCTGTCGAGTGCGACCACCTGGTCGCCGGCGCCGATGGCATAGAGCATCTCCGTTGCCGTCGGCGAGAGGCTGACGATGCGGATGCTCTCCGTTGATTCCGCCGGTGCAGCGGTCGTGTCGGACGAGGTGTCCGACCCGCCGCACGCGGCCAGGAACGAGAGCGAGGCGGCTGCCAGGATGGCAATCCGCCTCGTGATGTGTGTTTTCTTCATGGTTCTTCCTCCGAAGATGTGGAGAAAGAAGAGTGGGTCACGATTGACGGCCGTCGCCGTTGCCTCCGCGGACCGCCCTTCCTTCGAGGGTTGGTTTGTCGCACACAGAGCCAGGCGACCGGACTCGCGGATGCGCCGGTTTGCGCATCCACATCACCGTTGCGGGACAGTGCCGGGATCTCACCGGACTTCGCTGGGTTCTGTGCTGCACGCCGTCCCCGGCGTGCGGGTGTCACCGTAGCAGAGCGCAACCAGAGCGGAGACAACCCCCGCATCGTTCACCGCTGGACGGACGCAGGATGGCTCAGGAGACGAGGTCGATGATGCGCTGCACGCCCTCGGCGAGGTCGTCGTCGCCGAGCGCGAAGGAGAACCGCGCGAAGCCCGGGCTGCCGAAGGCCTCGCCGGGGACGATGGCGACCTGCGCCTCCGAGAGGATGAGGTCGGCCAGCTCGAGCGTGCTGGATGCGCGCTTGCCGCGGATGTCGCGACCGAGCAGGTTCGAGAAGTTCGGGTAGCAGTAGAACGCACCCTGCGGCTCCATGCAGGTGACGCCCGGGATGGAACCGAGCATCTTCCACATCTTCTGGCCGCGGCGCTCGAAAGCCGAGCGCATCTCGGCGACGGCCGTGAGGTCGCCGCTGACGGCCGCCAGCGCGGCCATCTGCGACACGTTCGCCACGTTGGAAGTGGTGTGCGACTGGAAGTTGATCGCGGCCTTCATGACGTCCTTCGGGCCGATCATCCAGCCGACGCGCCAGCCGGTCATGGCGTACGTCTTGGCGACGCCGTTCAGCACCAGGCACTGGCCCGCGAGCTCCGGCACGAGAGCCGGCATGGACGCGAACGTGTGCCCGCCGAACGTGAGGTGCTCGTAGATCTCGTCGGTGATGACCCACACCTTGTTGCGCACTGCCCACTCGCCGATCGCCTTCGTCTCCTCGGGCGTGTACACCGAGCCCGTGGGGTTGCTGGGGGACACGAACACGAGGGCCTTCGTGCGCGGGGTGAGGGCGGCGTCCAGCTGGGCGACGGTGACCTTGAAGTCGGTGGACTCGTCGGTGTCGAGGATCACGGGCTTGCCGCCGGCCAGCTCGATCGCCTCGGGGTAGGTGGTCCAGTACGGGGCGGGCAGGATGACCTCGTCGCCCGGGTCGCACATGGCACAGAACGCCACGTACACGGCGTGCTTGCCGCCGTTGGTCACGAGCACCTGGTCCGCGGTGACCGCGTAGTTGCTGTCACGCAGGGTCTTGGCGGCGATCGCCTCACGGAGCTCGGGCAGGCCGGCGGCCGGCGTGTAGCGGTGGTTCTTCGGGTCCTGCGCGGCCCTCACCGCCGCCTCCACGATGTTCGCCGGGGTCGGGAAGTCGGGCTCGCCAGCACCGAATCCGATGACGTTCTGGCCCTGCGCCTTCAGCGCCTTCGCCTTGGCGTCCACCGCGAGGGTGGCTGACTCTGCGATGGCACCCAGACGGGCGGAAACACGGCGCAATTCGGAGGGACCTGGCATGGCAAATAGGATTGCAGGGTGAGCGAGAAGAACCAACACGGTTTCGTGATTCCCCCCGGGCTTCTCCCCGTCGACGGCCGCTTCGGGTGCGGCCCCTCGAAGGTGCGGCCCGAGCAGATCGACGCACTGGTGTCGCGCGCTGTGAGCGTGATGGGCACCTCGCACCGCCAGGCACCGGTGAAGAACATCGTGGGCTCCGTGCGCGAGGGCCTCGTCCATCTCTTCGGACTGCCGGAAGGGTGGGAGATCATCCTCGGCAACGGCGGCTCCACCGTGTTCTGGGACGTCGCCACGTTCGGCCTCATCCGGGAGCGCAGCCAGCACCTGGTGTTCGGTGAGTTCGGCGGCAAGTTCGCCGAGGCGAGCGCGGCGGCGCCGCACCTCGCCGACCCGGTGGTCGTGAGCAGCGAGCCCGGCACGCACCCCGAGCTCGTGGCTGACCCCTCGTGCGACGTGGTCGCCTTCCCGCACAATGAGACCTCCACCGGCGTGATGATGACGCCGCGCCGCCCGGCCGGTGACGGCCTCGTGGTGGTGGATGCGACGTCGGCCGCCGGCGGTCTCGCCTGGCGGCCCTCCGAGGTGGACGTCTACTACTTCGCCCCGCAGAAGTGCTTCGCGAGCGACGGCGGGCTGTGGTTCGCGGCCTGCTCCCCCGCCGCCATCGAGCGCATCCGCGCCGTCAAGGCGACGAAGCGGTGGATGCCGGCCTCGCTCGACCTGTCCATCGCGCTCGACAACAGCGTGGCGAACCAGACGTACAACACGCCCGCGCTCGCCACTCTCATCATGTTCGACGACCAGCTGAGGTGGATGAACGACAACGGCGGGCTGCCGTTCGCCGCCGGCCGCTCGGCGGAGTCGGCGCGCATCCTGTACTCGTGGGCGGAGTCGCGCCCGTTCGCGACGCCGTTCGTGAAGGACGTGACCCAGCGCTCCAACGTGGTCGGCACCATCGACATCGAGGGCACGGACGCGAACGAGATCTGCCGCATACTCCGCGCGAACGGGGTGGTGGACACCGACAGCTACCGCAAGCTCGGCCGCAACCAGCTGCGCATCGGCATGTTCCCTGCCATCGAGCCCTCCGACGTGGCCCAGCTGACGCGGTGCATTGACGCCGTCGTCGAGCACCTCGGTGCCTGACCGCCCGGCACGACCGTAGAGTTGACCCCGTGCCGATCGACGTCGACGAGGTTCTCGAGCGCTACTGGGACGACATCGCCCCGCTGCGCAGCCCCGTCCTCCTCGTCGCGCTGCAGGGCCTCTTCGACATCGGTGGCGTGGCCACCTCCGCGCTCGACTGGATGCTGAAGGAGCGCGACCACACGATCGTCGCCGACATCGACCCGGACCCGTTCTTCGACTTCACGCAGGCCCGGCCGGAGGTCTACAACGACGAGGACGGCGACAGGCAGCTGCGCTGGCCGGAGAACGAGTTCGCCGTGGTGCGCTACCCGGAGGGGTCGCGCGACATCGTGGTGCTGAACGGGATCGAGCCGCACCTCTCGTGGCCCACGTTCACCCGCTGCATCGTCGACGTCATCCGCGGGCTGGGTGTGGAGCTCGTGGTCTCGCTCGGCGCGGCCGCGGAGCAGGTGCCGCACACGCGAGTGCCTTTCGTGGTCGGCTCCACCACCAACACCGACCTGGCGGCGCGGCTCGGGCTGTCCATGCCCCGCTACCAGGGCCCCACCGGTGTGGCCGGGGTGATGCTGGAGGCGTTCGACCGCGAGAAGATCCCCAACGTCAGCCTCCGGGTGGGCGTGCCGCACTACCTCATGAACGCACAGCACCCGAAGAGCGCCGCCGCACTGCTGCAGCACCTCCAGCACGTGCTGCGCATCCCCACCGACCACGCGAACCTGCAGGAGGAGATCGCCAGGTGGCAGTCGCTGCACGACGCCGCCGTGGAGGACGACCCGCAGGCTCTCGGCTACATCGCCATGCTGGAGCGCCGCCACGACCAGATGACCGAGCGGATGATGCCGTCAGGCGACGACCTGGCAGAGGAACTGGAGGCGTTCCTGCGCGAGCAGGACGACGAGTGACGCCGCGACGGGCGACGGATCAGTAGAAGCGGGCGAAGCGCACCGACGTCGCACGGACGGCAATCGTCTTGCCCTTTGCGTCCTTCACCACGAAGGAGTAGCCCTTCAGGTAGCTGGTCACCACCGTGTTGGTGCCCTTCTTGCCCGACACCTTCTTCACCAGGACCAGTTTCGAGCCTGACTTGCGGTACACGGTGAAGGTTCCCTTGGCAATGAGGGTGACTGTGATCGTGGCCTTGATGCCCTTGATCGTGGTCTTCACGCTGTTGCCCGCCGGAGCCGAGGTCGTGGTCCCGCCTGTCGTGGTT
>CAYXRQ010000064.1:0-6921 GCA_964466765.1 uncultured Bifidobacterium sp.
AACAGGCCGAGCACGGGCCGCATGCCGGGCACGGTGTCGATCGCGGTGACGAGGTGCATCTCCGAGGTGCCCGGGTTGGCGAAGCAGACCTCCACGCCGGAGTCGACGAGTGTCGTGATGAGTGCCTGTGCCCCGTACATGGGCACACCTTATGCCTGCCGGGTCACCCGCCCGGAAGACGAGCCCGGCTCAGGTGGTCATCACGACGGGCACGATCATCGGCCGTCGTTTCGTACGGTCGCTGACGAACTTCCCGGTCGCGCGGCGCACCTCGCGCTCCAGGTTGTCGATGTCCGTGACCCCGTCGCGCAGGGCCCGCTCGAGGGCCGCCCGGACGGTGTCCTCGGCCTCGTCGAGCAGGTCATCGGCCTCGGGCGCGTACACCCACCCGCGCGTGATGATCTCGGGCCCGGTGATGACCTCGTTCGTCTCGCTGTCCACGGTGGCGATCACGACCACCACGCCCTCTTCGGCAAGCACGCGCCTGTCGCGCAGCACACCCTGGCCGACGTCACCCACGATGCCGTCCACGAAGAGGTAGTGCGCGGGGATCTTGCCCACGAAGGTCATCCCCTTGTCGTCCAGCTCCAGCACGTCGCCGTCGGTCGCCTGGAGCACGGTGGACGGGTCGGAGCCCATCAGCACCGCGAGCTCGGCGTGGGCACGGAGGTGCCTGTACTCCCCGTGCACCGGCACGAACCACTCCGGCCGCACGATGGAGTGGTACGTCTTCAGTTCGTCGGCCTGGGCGTGGCCGGTGGCGTGCACGTCGGCGATGCCGCTGTGCACGACCTTGGCCCCCGCGCGCATCAGCCCGTCAATCACGCGGTTCACGTTGCCCTCGTTGCCGGGGATCGCGTGGCTGGACAGGATGATCGTGTCGTCATCGCCCACCTTCAGCCACTTGCTCTCGCCGCGCGAGAGCAGGGACAGTGCCGACATCGGCTCGCCCTGGGAACCCGTGGAGATGACGCACACGCGCTCCGGCGGGAACTTCTCTATCTCCTCCACGTCGATGAAGACGGAGGCAGGCACGCTGAGGAGCTTCAGGTCGATAGCCAGCCTCACGTTCTTCTGCATGCTCCGGCCCATCAGTGCGACCTTGCGGTTGTGCTCCTGGGCCGCCTCGATGATCTGCTGCACGCGGTGGATGTGGCTGGCGAAGCTGGCGGTGATGATGCGCCTGTCGCGGTGCTCGTGGAAGAGGTTGCGCAGCACGCCACCGATGCTCCGCTCGCTGGGGGCGTGGCCGGCCTCCTCGGCGTTGGTGGAGTCGCACATGAGCAGCCGGATGCCCACGGTGCTGGAGAGCTCGCCCAGGCGGGCGAGGTCCGTGCGCCGGTTGTCGACGGGGGTGAGGTCGAGCTTGAAGTCGCCCGAGTGCACCACGACGCCCTGGTCGGTGTGGACGATGATCGCGTGCGCATGCGGGACCGAGTGCGTGACGGGCAGGAACTCCACGTCGAACCCGCCGATGTCGAGGCGCTGGCCGTCGCGCACCTCCACGAGCTGGGTCCGCTTCAGCAACCCGGCCTCCTCGATGCGGTTGCGCGCGAGCCCCAGGGTGACCGCGGATCCGTAGATCGGGAACTCGATGTCGCGGAGCAGGAACTGCAGCCCGCCCACATGGTCCTCGTGGCCATGCGTGGCCACGCAGCCCACGATCCGGTCAGCGTTCTCGCGCAGGAACGTGAAGTCAGGCAGCACCAGGTCGATGCCGTGCATGTCGGCATCGGGGAACATGAGCCCGCAGTCGATCATGAGCAGGCGGTCGTTCTGCTCGAGGACCATGCAGTTGCGGCCGATCTCGCCTAGGCCGCCGAGGAAATAGATGCGAACGGGTGACGGCATGCGGGGTCTCAGCGGAGTGCTGCGCGCGCCTTCTCGAGGTTCGCGTGCACCTTCGCGGCCCGCTCGGCCAGCCCGGCGGGCGGCGGGCCCATGGGGAGACGGCACTCGCCCACGTTGAACCCGAGGTGGTTCATCATCACCTTGCTCGGGATCGGGTTGGGGTTGTCGTCCCCCGTCTCGAAGGCGTAGCTCTCGAGGAGGATGTCGTTCATTCGGCGCGCCTCCGCGACGTCGCCCTTCTTGAACGCGGTGATCATGCGCTGGTGCTCCGGCGCGCTCCAGTGCGTGGCGACCCCGATCACCCCGGCACCGCCGTAGGCAAGGAACGCAAGGGTGAGACCGTCGTCGCCGCTGTAGAGCTCGAACCCCTCCGGGACCATCGCCATGAGGTTCGCCGTCTCGGCGGGGGCGCCGGCGGCGTCCTTCAGGGCCCTCACGTTCTTCACCTCGTTCGCCAGCCGCGCGAGCGACGCGGTGGAGATCTTGCGGCCGGTGCGCACCGGGATGTCGTAGACGACGACGGGCAGGTCAGTGGCCTCCGCCATTGCCGTGATGTGGGCCACCAGTCCGGCCTGCGACGGGCGGTTGTAGTACGGGCCGACCGCGAGGATTCCCGCAGCTCCGAGAGCCGTCACCTCCTTGGTGAGGTGCACGGAGTGGGCGGTGTCGTTCGAGCCGCTGCCCGCGATCACTGGGATCGACACGGCCTTGATGACCGCGTCCCACAGTTCCAGCTTCTCTGCGTCGGAGAGCGTGGAGGACTCACCAGTGGTGCCGGACACGACGAGCCCGTCATTGCCGTTGGCCTCCAGCCACGTCGCCAGACGGACGGCCTCGTCGATGTTCAGCGCGCCGTCCGCGGTGAACGGCGTGATCATCGCGGTGAGGACCTGCCCGAAGAGTGCCATGGCCACAAGTATTGCCCATGACGGGGGTTGCGGACCGCCCGCAAAGGGGGCCGCGCCCGTCCAGTGCGGACGGGAAGGTGACCAGCCTGTCAGGCCTGCTCGCCGGGGGCGGGCATCTCCTTGCCGATCTCGAAGGCCAGGAACTCCTCGCCGGTGTCCTGCCAGTCCTCGAACTGGATGACCCCGAGCTCCTCGAACCGGCGGCGCAGCCACATGTCGTTGCGGTCGAGGAGTCCGAGCTTCTTGCAGTTGGGGACGATCTTCGAGAAGAGCATCTGCTGGAACATGATCCTGGTGGGGTCAGCCAGCGTGAGGGGGGCGATCTCCTTGGTGTTCACGCCGAGACGGTCCCAGACCTCCTGTTGGAGGAAGCGGTCGCGCATGCGCACGCTGGCCTCGAACGCGAACTCCTGGCGCTCCTTGATCTCGGCGTCCGACATGCCGTCGTAGACCTCCTTCAGGCTGAGCACGCCGAAGGCCACGTGGCGGGCCTCGTCACTCATGACGTAGCGCAGCAGCTTCTTCAGGAGCGGCTCGTTGGTGAGCTGGTGGAGGAAACCGAACGCGGCAAGGGCGAGCCCCTCGACCATGATCTGCATGCCGAGGTAGGTGAAGTCCCACCGGCTGTCGTTCACGATGTCGTCGAGGAGCATCCGCAGGTGGGCGTTGATCTGGTACTCGCCCCCGAGCTTCTCCTGCAGGTAACGGCCGAAGACCTCCACGTGGCGGGCCTCGTCGACGACCTGGGTGCTCGCGTAGAGCTTGGCGTCGTACCACGGCACGGTCTCGGTGATCTTCGCCGTGCAGATGAGGGCCCCCTGCTCGCCGTGGAGGAACTGGCTCAGCTGCCAACGACGGCTCTCGATGCCGAAGTCCAGCCACTCCTTGTCGCCCCAGTGGCGGATGGAGGTGTCGGCGTACAGCGCGGGGTCCATGCCTGGCCCGAGAAGGGCCTGGTCCTCGGCCATGACCTTCTCCATGTCCACGTCGGTGTCCCACTCGAGGTCGGTGGACCCGTTCCACTGCCCGGTCTTCGCCTTCTCGTACAGCTTGCGCAGGTTCGGGCGCGCGAGCGAGTAGTCCCACGTGAAGATCGAGTCGGCATTGTTCTTGACGACGTGCTCCACGGCGTCGACGTCGTGGTTGGTGACGGCGAGGATCGCCTCGATGTCGTTCAGCTCGTCACGGCCGATCATTTCCTGGTTGGACTTCTCGGAGATGCTCATGGTGTTCTCGCTCTCTGTTGGTTGTGGATGACGGTCGGTGCGGGTCAGGCCGGGCGGCCCGGCACGCGGGATGCGGGGACGAGGAAGGTCCGCACGAGCCGCGTGACGGAACCCCTGTCGGTGAGGTCGAAGATCGGCGACGGAGACAGGTAGTGGGAGATGGTGAGCCTGACCACGATGTCGATGATCTCCGCGGCCTCGGCTGCGGGGATGAACTCGTCCGTGAAGGGCGTGATGAAGCCCGTGGCCACGCCGATGATCCGGTCCAGCCCGTCGAGAGTGAGGTCGCCCAGTGCAACCCCCGGCTGGGTGGCGAGCAGCGCCGCGAGCTCGGTGTCCCCGCGCAGGGCGCGCGACGCCGCCACGATGACACGCACGAGGAAGTCCTCGAGCGACGCGGCCCCCTCCAGCTCTGCGCGGATGTCGGCGAAGAATTCCTCGATCGAATGACGGCGGACCGCGTCGAACAGGACGTCACGGCCGCCCGGGAAGATGCGGTACAGCGTTGCGCGGGAGATCCCCGCCGCGGCGCACACATCGTCCATGGTCACCTTGTCGCGGCCGATCAGGCGGAGACACTCGCGCGCCGCATCGATCACGACCTGCTCGGACTCGTGGGACGGTGCCTCGGTGCTTGCATCAGCTCCGGGAGAAGTGACGGGCGCCACGGGCATGATGAGACAATACGGTCGGCTGCGTCTCAAAGTCAACAGTCGTCACGGTTACTGAATCCCGACCTTGCAAGTCGGGATTCAGGCGGGATAGGTTCTCCGAGTCCCCGAACGAAAGGATCCGACCCATGCGTCGCATTGCCCTCTCCCTCCTCGCAGTCTCCGCGCTCGGCCTTGCCGCGTGCGGCGGGAGCGATTCATCCTCAGACACAACTGCCGCGGCCGCGGACACCGGGTCCGGCGCCGGCAACGAGTGCACTGCCGGCAAGACGCTCGCCGAAGGCAAGCTCACCATCGCCACCGGCAACCCGGCGTACGGCCCGTGGGTCGAGAACGACAAGCCTGAGTCGAAGGAGGGCTTCGAGGCCGCCGTCGCATACGCGGTCGCGGGTGCTCTCGGGTTCTCCGATGCGAACGTGACCTGGGTGCGCACCGGGTTCGACGAGGCGATCCAGCCCGGCGCCAAGAACTTCGACTTCAACCTGCAGCAGTACACGATCACCGAGGAGCGCAAGAAGACGGTCTCCTTCAGTGACCCCTACTACGTGACCAATCAGGCCATCGTCGGTCTTGCCGACTCCGCCGCCGCGGGAGCGAAGTCGATCGCCGACCTGAAGGGCGTCAAGTTCGGCGCCCAGGCGTCCACCACGAGCCTCGACTTCATCAACGAGGTCATCAAGCCTGATGCCGAGCCCTTCGTCTACGAGGACAACGCCGGCGCCAAGGCTGCTCTCGAGGCCAAGCAGATCGACGCGATCGTCGTCGACCTCCCGACCGCCTTCTACATTGCCGCCGTCGAGATCGAGGGCGCTTCGGTCATCGGCCAGTTCCCGGCCACCTCCGGTGACGAGTTCGGCCTGCTGTTCGACCTCGACAATCCGCTCGTCAGCTGCGTGAACGAGGCCATCGCCACCCTCAAGGGCGACGGCACCCTCGACGGCCTCGTCCAGACCTGGCTGGCTGACAAGACCAACGCGCCGGTCATCGCCGAGTAATCCCCGGCAAGCACTGATGAACGACTCCGCCTCGCGGCGTGCCCTCCACGAGCGGGTGCGCCGCAGGCGAAGTCTTCTCGTTGCGGCCACGAGCACGGCCGTGGTCCTCGGCCTCGTCGTCGTCCTCGTGCCCCGCATGCCGCGGTGGGACAGGGTGCAGGAGTCCTTCTTCAACGGGGAGAGGTTCCGCGACTCGTTCCCCCGGCTGCTCGAGGCGCTCGTCCTCGACGTGAAGATCTTCGCGTGGTCGGTGCCGTTCATCGTGCTGGTCGCGCTGGCCGTCGCGGTGACGCGCAACAGCCGCTCCCCCGTGCTGTTCCCGCTGCGGGCCCTCGCCGTCGTCTACACGGACGTGATGCGCGGCGTGCCCGTCATCCTGTGGATCTACCTCATCGGCTTCGGGGTGCCCGGGCTCGGACTGGAGAGGCCGTGGAACAGCCCGCTCATCTGGGGGTCCGTCGCGCTCGTCCTCACCTACGCGGCCTACGTGAGCGAGGTCTTCCGTGCGGGCATCGAGAGCGTGCACGAGTCCCAGCGCGCGGCGGCCAGGTCGCTCGGCCTCAGCAACGCACAGACCATGCGGCACGTCATCCTGCCCCAGGCGGTGCGCAGGGGCGTGCCGCCCCTCATGAACGACTTCGTGTCGCTGCAGAAGGACGTTGCCCTCGTCTCCCTGATCGGGCCAGTGGAGATCCTCCGCCAGGCAGGGATCGACAAGTCCAAGTTCGCGAACTTCACGCCGTACATCGCGGCGGCGGTCATCTTCCTGATGGTGACCATCCCCCTCACACGCGCCACGGACTGGCTGCTCGAGAAGGAGCGCAGGCGCACGACAGGGACGAGGGTGCGGTGAGCAAGCTCTCGCTTCGTGGCGTCACCAAGTCGTTCGGGAACCACACCGTCCTTGACGGCGTGTCGCTCGACATCGAGCAGGGCCAGGTGGTCTCCCTCATCGGACCGTCGGGCTCGGGCAAGTCCACACTGCTCCGCTGCATCAACCTGCTCGAACCCGTCGACGACGGTGCCGTGTTCCTCGACGGCGAGGACATCAGTGTCCCCGGCCTCGACGCCAACAGCGTGCGCCGGCGAATCGGCATGGTGTTCCAGAGCTACAACCTCTTCCCTCACATGTCAGTGCTGGGCAACATCACGCTGTCCCCCGTCCGCGCCATGGGCATGGACGCCGGTGCCGCGCGGGAACGGGCGATGGGGCTGCTGGAGCGGTTCGGCCTGGCGGACAAGGCGGGCTCCTACCCCGACCAGCTCTCGG
>CAYXRQ010000065.1:0-6775 GCA_964466765.1 uncultured Bifidobacterium sp.
ATGCAGCAGGCGGCGCGCGTAAGTGACTACTGCGCGTTCTTCCTGTCCGACGGCGGACCCGGCCGCCTCGTCGAGGCCGACCTCACCACCAACATGTTCTCGAACCCCCGCGACACGCGCACTGCCGACTACGTGCAGGGCCGCTTCGGCTGACACCCGGTTCACCATCTGTTCACTGAATCGTCCTTGGCGGTTCAGTGGAGGGAGGTCTCGGCGTCAGGTCGCCGTCATACCTTCTCCCTGGGACAACCAATTACCCCAAGGAGAAAACCCACATGAAACTTCGTCGTCAATTTGCGGTGGCAGCGGCCATCGCGGTCGCGGCTTCCGCAGGCGTCGCCGCCCCAGCCAGTGCCGCGGCAATCGGTGGTGGGGGCGCAAGCTTCCTCGCCAACATGATGGACATCTGCGCCGCGCAGTACAACCGCAACACGGCGTTCAACACCGGCTCCGACACCGTCACCTACGCGTCCGTCGGTTCGTCCGCGGGCCGCACCGGCTACGCGAACGGCACCTACAAGTTCGGCGGCTCGGAGTCGCCCTACACGAGTGGTGCACCCGCTGACCTCGTGTACGTGCCGCTCGTCGGCGGCTCGATCGCCATCGGGTACCGCATCGACGGCCTGACCCCCGCGAACGCCCAGGTGCGCCTGCCCGGTGACGTGGTCGCGAAGATCTTCGCCGGCCAGATCAAGAAGTGGAACGACCCGGCGATTGCCGCCGCGAACAAGGCGACCACTGTCGCGAAGAAGCTCAGGCTGTCCAAGCTCGGCGTGACCGTGACTGCGAAGAAGGTCGCGTCGAACGTCCAGTTCGCCGTGACCATGACACAGGCGGCAGCGACCAAGTACCGCAACGCCAAGGTGACAATCAGCTCGTCCACTCTCACCGGCGAGACCGCCTCGATCGTCAACCAGCGGTTCACGAGGACCATCACGAAGTCGGTGGCGTACTCGGCGAACACCTCCTACTCGGTGAACGTGGGCCGCAACGCCATCGGTGTCCTCGCCGTCGAGGACATCAAGGACGGCGAGAACATCACCTTCCCGGACCTTGCCATCCGCGTGGTCAGCCGCAGTGACGGCTCGGGCACCACGAACAACTTCACGAACTTCCTGAACAAGTCCTTCCCGGAGATCTGGACGAAGGCCTCCAGTGACACGTTCGCCACCGCCTTCCCGGGCACCGTTCCCTCCGACGGTTCCTTTCAGTCGGCCCGTGGCAACGAGGGCCTGGCCAACTACGTGCGTGACAACAACGGTGCGATCACCTACGCGGAGCTGTCCTTCCTGGAGGAGCGCGGCGTGAAGGCCGCCGCGGTCCGCAACCCTGCCGGCCGCTACGTGTCACCGTCGCCGACCACGTCGGCCGCATGGCTGGAGGGGGCATCGGTCGCGGATAACGGTCTGGTGACGCAGGACTACGCGAACAAGGCGAATGATGCATACCCGATCAATGCGGTGTCCTACGGCCTCTCCGGCTCGACCGCCACTGCTGACAACGCACTCGTGAAGCGCTTCTTCAGCTACTTCATCAACCAGTGCGCACCGAAGAACGCAGCCGCGGCCGGGTACACCCCACTGACGGGAGCAATCCTGACCAAGTCGCAGGCACAGCTCGCAAAGCTGAACGGCGGCGCATAACCCGACACCCCCAGTCGAGGGAAGGGCCCGGGCGCAAGCCCGGGCCCTTTTCGTTGTGCGGGCGCAAGCGCGGGCTCTTTTCGTTGTGCGGGCGCAGCGGGCAAGGCAGTGGGAAACTGGTCCCATGGCAGAGATCAAGATCGTGAACCCGGCAACCGGCGAGACGGTGGGAACCGCGCCGAACCACGGCACAGCCGAGTGCATGGAGGCAGTGGAGGCTGTGGCTGCGGCTTTCCCCGCATGGCGTGCCACGGCACCGCGCGCCCGCGGCGAGGTGCTGCGCAGGGCGTTCGAGCTGATGATCGCCGAGCAGGAGGACCTCGCGCGCCTGATCGTGCGCGAGAACGGAAAGGTCCTGGCGGACGCCCGCGCCGAGGTGGCGTACGCGGCCGAGTTCTTCCGCTGGTTCAGCGAGGAGGCAGTGCGCATTGACGGCGACCTGCGCCGCGCCCCGAACGGCACCAACTGGCTGGCGGTCACGCGGGAACCCGTCGGCCCTGCACTGTGCATCACCCCGTGGAACTTCCCCGCGGCCATGGCCACCCGCAAGATCGGCCCGGCGCTCGCGGCCGGCTGCACCGTGGTGCTGAAGGCGGCGGGGGAGACCCCGCTCACCGCCTACGCGGTCGCGGACGTGCTGCGCCGTGCCGGTCTGCCGGAGGACGTGGTGCGCGTGGTCACGCCGGTGCCGCCGGGCGAGGCAGTGGAAGCGATGCTGGGCTCCGGGATGATCCGCAAGCTGTCGTTCACCGGCAGCACGCGTGTGGGGTCCCTGCTGCTGCGCCAGGCCGCCGAGCGGGTCATCAACTGCAGCATGGAGTTGGGCGGCAACGCGCCGTTCATCGTGTGCGAGGACGCGGACATCGACGCCGCCGTGGACGGCGCGATGATCGCCAAGATGCGCAACGGAGGTGCCGCGTGCACCGCGGCCAACAGGTTCTTCGTGCACCGGGCGGTCGCCGCCGAGTTCACGGACAAGTTCACGGCGCGGATGTCCGCTCTCGTGCTGGGCGACGGGCTGGTGGATGGCACCACCCTCGGGCCCCTCGTGTCCGCGGCGCAGCAGGGCAGGGTCGCCGGCCTGGTCGCACGTGCCGTCGGTGCAGGTGCAGAGGTGCTGTGCGGCGGCACAGCCACGCCGGCCCCGATGCACGGCCACGCGGCGACGGTGCTGGGAAACGTGGCCCCGGACAACCCGGTCCTCACCGAGGAGATCTTCGGGCCGGTCGCGCCCATCGTCACCGTCGACGACATCGAGTCGTCCGTGGCCCTGTTCAACGCGGTGGACCACGGGCTCGTCAGCTACGTCTACACCCGGGACCTGGCCAGGGGCATGCGCATCGCCGGGGCACTCGAGACCGGCATGGTGGGCCTGAACCGCGGTCTCGTCAGTGACCCCGCGGCACCGTTCGGTGGGGTGAAGCAGTCGGGCATCGGCCGCGAAGGTGCCCACGAGGGCCTCCTCGAGTTCTGCGAGACGAAGTACGTCTCCACCGAGTGGTGAACCCTGCGGGGCGTCAGTGGGCGTGGCGCCTGTGCGCCGTGAGGGAGTCGCGCCCGAAGTCGTTCACGGGGTCGCGCAGCACGGTGTGGACGTGGTTGCCTTCCCGTGTGGTGTTGTCATACTCGGCGAGGAAGCGGGGGCCCTGGAGCCTGTAGTAGTGGGGTCGGCCCCTCTCGTTGCTCCCTGCCCACGCAAAGTGGATGCTGTCGAACGATGCACCGACTCTGTCGTGCACCGCAGAAGCGATGTCGTCAGGCAGTCGGTCGACGTACGTTCTGATCAGTGCCCGCAGGTCGGATCTCTGGCTCTCTGTCATCGCCGAAGCAGGAAGTCCGGCGGGTTCCTCGCGGTAGCGCACTGCATCGACGTGACCGGCGGTGAGCCCGATTCTCTCCTCCTCGTTCTGCTGGATGGCGCTGACTAGCTGCCCCAGTTCGCCGGAGAACTCGTTGCGCCAGACCAGTGCCAGCGGGAGCGGCCCGTCGCCATCAGAGAGACGGGACCGGTTGGCCCCGACCAGGTCCACCGGCGGTACCGCCGACACGACTGCCGTGGCTGTCTGTGCGCTGTCGAGCGACCAGAGGAGGTCCCTCGCGATGTCCTCGCACGCCCCGAGAGGGCGCAGCATCTGCCCGCCGAGCAGGAGAGACGACGCGGGGTCTGCGCCGAGGAAGAGAGGTGTGCCCGACATGACCTCGCCGTTCAGCACGGTGTGGTTGACGGACACGTGGTGGCCGCCGAAGCGCCATCCCCATGCGTCCGACCCGGGCTCGCCGAAGATGCGCACGAAGTAACGCTGGGGGTCCCGCCCGCGGGGCCAGCCCCACGATGCTGTGAATCCCTCGAGCTGGTCGAGGACGTTCTCCAGGCCCATGACTGTCGATGCCGTCACGTATGCCGCACGGCTCAGTCCGCTGTCGAGAAGACGCATCACAAGGCGCTGCCGGGCAGGATCGAGACTGCCCGTCACGATCCCGCCGTGGTCCGTGGGCGTGTAGAACCACAGCTGCCTCTCCTCCTCGGAGGGGAACGGCCAGTGGCACACCACGCGCTCGGCCGCGGTCAACGAGGCGAGGAGCGCGGAGGCAGCATCGGCCATGCGTGCGGCGGCGGTCATGTGCCCGGTCCCCTCAGACCGAAGATGAGGTCAGGGTCACCGGGGACCCACGAGTTGTCCGTCTGTGACCTGCGCCCGATGCGCTCAGTCCTCTCGATGAGCCCGCGGCCGACGGTGACCTGGGACGACTCGTAGTCGCGCAGCGCATCCTCCACGTCGTGGTGCCTCGAGAGCGCAGTGCCGAGGGCCCACGCGTCGTCGGCAGCCTTTGCGGTGCCGGCGGCGGCGTGCGGGCGGCCGAGAAAGGCTGCGTCGCCCAGCAGGCAGGCACGTCCGTCGACCATGGAGGGGATGTCCAGGTCGTACACGACCTGGACGAACGGCTCTGCGGCACCGCACACGACGGACGCAACGGCCGCGGGCAGGCGCGCCGCGGCGTGCGACCTCATCTCGGCGACGTGGACACCGTCGACGGTGCCGGGAGGCAGGGACACCTCGCGCACGGTGCCCTCTCTGTCCGTCATCAGGTCCGTGAGATCACCTCCGTCGAGGTAGTTGCGGTACCACACGAAGTTCATCGACCGTTCCCCCGGGGCGGTCTCCCCGCCCGGGCCGGGGATCGGGTACACGAGGATGTGACTGTTCGCGTACACGTGGTAGGTGATCGCGTCGCCGAGCCGGGTCAGCACCTCGCTGTCAAGTTCGGACTCGCGCACCATCCCGCGCCATGCGACGTACCCGGCGTAACGCGGCTCGATGCCGGGGTGCATCCGCTCGCGCGAGGTCGATGCGACTCCGTCGGCGCACACAAGGAGGTCTGCATGGTGCCTCGCACCGTTGGCGAACGAGACTGTCACGCCGCCGTCGCCGTCGGTCCACCCGGTCATCTCGTGGCCGAGGTGGTACCTGCCAGGGTCGAGGCACCCGAGCAGGCTCCGGTACACCGTGTTCCAGCTGCTGAACCGGTACCCGTGCCCCTCGTCGTGGAGGATGCTGCCGTCGCGCGCCAGGTAACGGATGCGGGAGGTGGCGATGCTGATGGTGTCCAGCGGGAGGCCGGCCACATCCGTGAGGTAGCGCGACGTCTCGGGAAGCAGGCCTATCCCGGCACCGCGCTGGGCGAGCTCCCGGGGGGACCGCTCGAACACCTCGGCGTCGTGGCCCATGTGCCCCAGCACGAGGGCGGCGGTCAGACCGCCTATCGAGCCGCCGACGATGCAGACGCGCATCGAGGGGCTACGGCTGGCCGAACGTGGCGATCTTGTCGACCTTGCAGACGAAGAGGACGCGGCGCTCGTTGATCGAGGGGTCGCGCAGCCCGTACTCCTCGCCCTGGCCGATGTACTTCTTCCAGATGCCGTTCAGCTGCTCGGTGACCCAGGCACCTTCCTTCGGGTCGTCCTCGAGGATCTCGCGCTCCACGGTGACCTTGAGGCTGATCCAGTGGTACATGTTCTCGGGGTTCATGAGGAGAATCGTGATCCTCGGTGTGCGGCGGATCCACGAGGTCTTTTTGCGGTGCTGCGCGACGTTCACGAGGACCTTGTCGTCCTTGTAGTCGAACCACATCGGGGTGAGGTTCGGGCGGCCGTCTCCCCCCATGACCGCCATCGTGCACGCGATCGGCTTGTCGAGCAGCTGCTTGTACGTGGGGTCCAGGTCGTTCAGCGAGGTCACCTCGGCGTGGTCACCCACGGCGAACTGCCCTGCCTGCAGGCCGTTCGCCACGTCCCTGAATTTTGCGATTCTGATGCCCATGTCTGCCCCCTCGGGTCGGTCTGTCAGGTAGACCCGAAAGGTACCACTGGCGCGGTACGGGCCTCTCACGGGACACCGCGCCGGGTATCGGCGGTAGTAGTTTTCTCCCGATGAGCGAGCAGACGGACACCCAGCACGCCTGGCTGAACCCGGAGGATCTGCAGGCCGTCCGCAACCAGGTGCCGCTCGTGTACGTGGACGCCGTGCCCGTGCGCACGGACCCCGACGGCACGGTGACTCACGTGGGCATGCTCCTGCGCCAGGCCGCCGACGGAACCATCAGCCGCATGGTGGTCTCCGGCCGCGTCATGCTGAACGAGCGCATCCGCGACGCCCTCATGCGCCACCTGGAGAAGGACCTGGGGCCGATGGCGTTCCCCCGCCTGCCACCGGAGCCGTCGCCGTTCACCGTGGTCGAGTACTTCCAGGACCCCTCGGTCTCGGGCTTCTACGACCCACGTCACCACGCCGTCAGCCTGGCGTTCGTGGTGCCGGTCACGGGCGAGTGCCACCCCACGCAGCAGGCACTCGACCTCGCGTGGTTCACCCCGGCTCAGGCGGTCAGCACAGATGTCATCCGCGAGATGACGAGCGGCCACGACCGTCTCATCCGTCTCGCCCTTGCCTCCGTGGGTCAGCTGCCCTGAACTAACTTTGGGTCGTGCCAGAGGGTGACACGATCTACAGGGCGGCGGCGGCACTGCGCACCGCCCTCGTCGGCCGCACGATCCCCCGTTTCGAGACACCACGACTGGTCGTTCCGTCCCCTGCAGCCGGCGCGGCGGTGGATCGCGGGGAGAGCCACGGCAAGCA
>CAYXRQ010000066.1:0-6742 GCA_964466765.1 uncultured Bifidobacterium sp.
CGCCCTCTATACCGTACGTTGCAGCTCCGAGTCCTGCCGGGCGCGCCAGTTCCGAACCACCCACCCCCCCGCGGACACGACCAACCTCACAGTCCCAGAATCCCTGAGTGGCCCACCCAAGCCGTACAATTACTGCGTGATTTTCAAGAAAGATGACATTGTCATCTACCCCCAGCACGGAGCATGCAAGGTGAAGGGGGTCAAGAAACTCGAGTTCCCCGGCGGCGGCAAGAAGGAGGAGTACCTCATCCTCGAGACCGTCATCAACGAGATGACGCTGCGGGTGCCCACCGCCAAGCTCGACGAGGTTGGTGTGCGACCCCCGGTCAACCCCGACGAACTCGAGGACCTCGTGGCCGTCCTCTCGAAAGCCGACCCCCGCGTGCCCTCCAACTGGTCGCGCCGGTTCAAGAACCACCAGGAGAAACTGAAGAGCGGTGACGTGTACCAGGTGGCCGAGGTGGTCCGTAACCTCGCCGCCCGCAACCGCGACGCGTCTCTCTCCGCGGCGGAGCGCACCATGTACGAGCGCGCGCGGGTCAACCTGATCTCCGAGATCGCGCCGGCCCTGAAGGTGTCCAACGAGGAGGCCGAGAGGTTCCTGAACGCAGCCCTGGAGAAGGGCGTGCTCAAGCCGGCGAAGGCCGCCAAGAAGAAGGCCGAGGCCCCGAAGAAGGCCAAGGCTGACGACGACGAAGACGACGAGTAGCCAGATGGCCCGCGTCGGGTTCTGCGGCCTCGGGGTCATGGGTGCCCCCATGGCCGGCCACCTCGTGTCCGCCGGTCACGAGGTCACGGTCTACAACCGCACCTCCGCCAGGGCACTCGAGTGGGTCGCGGCCCACGGCGGCAGTGCGGTGCCCACCCCGGCCGAGGTCGCGGCAGCGAGCGACATCGTGTTCGTCTGTGTGGGCAACGATGACGACGTCCGCCAGGTGATCCTGGGTGACGGCGGCGTGCTCGACGGGGCGCGCGAGGGTCTCATCGTCGTCGACCACACGACGACCAGTGCCGAACTCGCGGCGGACATGGCCACCTCGTGCGCAGTGCACGGTGTCGCCTTCGTGGATGCCCCGGTGTCCGGCGGCCAGTCGGGCGCGGAGAACGGCGTTCTCACGGTGATGTGCGGCGCTGACGACGAGGCTGCGTACGCCGACGCGGCAGTCGTGATCGAGGCCTACTCGCGCTCCTGCGTGCGTCTCGGTGGCTCCGGCGCCGGCCAGCTGGCCAAGATGGTCAACCAGATCTGCATCGCGGGCCTCGTGCAGGCACTCAGTGAGGGGGTTGCCTTTGCGTCCAACGCCGGGCTCGACCCGCACGCGGTTCTCGACGTCATCAGCAAGGGTGCAGCCCAGAGCTGGCAGATGGAGAACCGCGGCCACACCATGGTGGACGGGAGGTTCGACTTCGGGTTCGCGGTGGAGTGGATGGTCAAGGACCTCACCTACGCGGTCGCCGAGGCCCGCAGCAATGGTTCCCGGGTGCCGGTCACCGAGCAGGTGCTCGGCTTCTACCAGGACCTCATGGAGCGCGGCCGCGGACGGCTGGACACCAGCAGCCTGGTCACGCGTCTCCCGCGCTGACTCACTTCCCCGCGGCGGCGGTCGCGAAGATGTCGAGCAGGGAGTCGAGCTGTGCGTCCGTGATGACGAGCGGCGGGCAGAACGTGTTGCAGTCGTTGATCGCGCGCGTGATCGCGCCCAGCTCCAGCATGCGGTCGCGGATCTTGATCGCATCCTGGTCCGGTCTCAGGGCAGCCGCCCACACTGCGCCACGCCCGCGGGCCCCCGCGATGGTGCCGTCGGCCGCGAGAGCAGAGAGGCCCGCCCCGAGGCGTGCCCCGATCTCGACCGCCCGCGGGAGCAGGTTCTCCTGCTCGAGAATCTCGATGTTCTTCAGGGCGGCCGCGCACACGGTGGCGTGACCTGAGTACGTGTACCCGTGGCGGAGGATGAAGTCCGGGTCCGACTCGAGCGGTGCGGTCACGCTCGTCGCGCACACCACGCCGCCCAGCGGCTGGTAACCACTGGTCACAGCCTTCGCGAACGTGATCATGTCCGGGGTGACGCCGTAGTGGGTGGCCCCGAACCACTCGCCGAGGCGGCCGAACGCCGTGATGACCTCGTCAAAGATGAGGAACGCACCGTTGTCGTCGCACAGCCGCCGCAGTCCCTGCAGGTACTCCGTGGTGCTGGGGAACACCCCGCCTGCGCCCTGCACCGGCTCGGAGATGATCGCGGCGAGCCGTCCCTTGTTCTTCTCCACCGCCAGTGACATCGCCTCGATGTCGTCGGCATCCACCTGGATGACATCCTCGAGAAGGGTGCCGTATCCCGCCTTGTTCGGCGCGATGCCCTGGGCGCTCGTGCCGCCGTAGTTGGTGCCGTGGTAACCGCGGGTGCGGCTGATGATGACGGTTCGCTCAGGGCGGCCGGCCTGCACGTGGGCCACGCGGGCGATCTTCATGGCCGAGTCGATCGCTTCGGAGCCGCTGCCGCACAGGAACACCCGGGCGTCGCGGACGGGGGAGAGGGCGGCGATGCGCTCGCTCACGGCGTCCGCGGGAGCGGTGGTGAACGGGTCGAACGCCGAGTACGCCTCCAGTGTCGTGATCTGGGCGGCCACTGCCTCGGCCATGTCCTGCCGGCCGTGCCCGATCGCGCAGTACCAGAGGCTGGCCATCCCGTCGATCAGCACCTTGCCCTCGTCGGTGGTGACGGTGGCCCCCTGGCCGCTCACGAGGCGGATGAAGGCGGGCTTGGCTGGCTTGGCAAAGGGGTGCAGGAACGGGCCGGTCATGGCTTCACCCTAGGTCGGGTTGCAATCGCGGGCTTGGGAAGCAATAATGAGAACCGTTCTTAGTTGTTCGGGGAGCGTCAATGAGAAGGTCGGGAGCGATTCTTGCGGTGGTGGTCGCGCTGTCCGCATGCGGTGGATCGTCCGCAACCGGTGACACGGCTGTTTCCTTCGTCGGTCCCGACACGACCGTTCCTGCCGTCGTTGACCGGGCCGTGATCGTGGCGACCAATTCTGTCCTGCAGGCATTCGTGCAGATGGTGGTGGGGGACTCGGCAGAGGTGCTGACGGTGATCCCGGACGGGAAGGACCCGCACGACTTCGAGCCGTCCGCGCAGGACATCGCGGCACTGAACTCTGCCGACCTCATCGTGCAGAACGGCCTCGACTTCGAGCACGGCGTGGAGGACTCGATCGACACGGCGGAGAAGGCAGGAGTACGCGTCTGGACCCTGACCGACCACGTCACGCTCATCGGGGAGGACCCGCACGTGTTCACCGACCCGTTGACGATGGCCGGTGCCGTTGATGCACTCGCCACGGCCGTCACGGGGCTCGAAGGTGTCGCTGCCGACCCCGCGTCCGCGAGGGCGCAACTCGATGCGGTCGCATCGGCGGCGGGCACGTCGATCAAGGCACTCGGTGCCGGAAAGTGCAGGCTGGTCACCGACCATGATGCCCTCGCGTACTTCGCGGAGCGGTTCGGCTGCACGGTCGCCGGCGCGGTCATCCCGTCGTTCTCGTCGTCCGCCGAGGCGTCCGCGCGGGACCTGGAGGCAGTGCGCCAGGCCGCGGGCTCCGTGAAGGCGATCTTCATGGAGGAAGGGGCCCCTGATGCGGTCGTCCGCCAGGTCGCGGACGAGCTCGGCATCAGACTCGTGGAGCTGCGCATCCATGCCCTCCCGGCGGACGGCTCGTACGCGGGCTACGTGACGGCGCTCGTGGAGTCGATCACGGAGGCACTGTCCTGATGGAAGGTCTGTGGAGACCGTTTGCCGAGAACACGTTCCTCATGCACGCACTCCTCGCGGGCATCCTCGTGAGCGTGCTCTGTGCCTGTGCCGGCACGTTCGTCGTCCTGCGCGGGCTCGCGTTCGTGGGTGATGCACTCGCTCACGGAGTCCTGCCCGGCGTCGCTGTGGCAGTCCTCATCGGCGTCCCGTCCCTCGCGGGGGCGGCTGTCGGGGCCCTCGTCATGATGGGCGGGGTCGGCGTTGTCCAGCGCCGCACACGGCTCTCCGCGGACACCGCAGTCGGTCTTCTCTTCGTGGGCATGCTGGGGCTCGGCGTCATCATCACGTCCCGGTCGACGTCATTCCGCGGTGACCTCACAGCACTCCTGTTCGGCGAGATCCTTGGTGTACGGACGGTGCAGTTGTGGTGGCTGCTGGCCGCTGCCACGGCGGTGGTTGGGTTCACTGCGCTGCTGCGCAGGCCGTTCCTGCTGCTCGTCATCGACCCGGACCTCGCGCAGACCTCCGGGTTCCGGGCCGTTCGCTACAACAACCTCATGATGGCACTCATCGGGTCGGTCGTGATCGCCTCGTTCCGCACGGTGGGCACGCTGCTCGTGTTCGGCATGCTCGTCGCCCCTGCAGCCACGGCGGCGCTGCTGACCCGCCGTCTCGCATCCATGATGCTGACCGCAGCCCTCATCGGGTCAGCGAGCACCTATGTCGGCTTGCTCATCAGTTACCACCATGACCTCGCGGCGGGTGCGACGGTCGTGGTGACCGCGGTCGCCTTCTTCGTGGTCGCGCTGGTGGCGCGCGGCGGCAGCAGCGGGTTCGTCTCTGCCCACCCCTCGCACGCGGGACACGGTCACTGATGAAGGTCGAAGGAGCGAACCTCATCGAGATGAACGATCTCGCCGTCGGTTACGACCGGCACGTCGTCGTGGACGCGATCACCGCTTCGCTGGCACCGGGGCAGTTGATGGTGCTCATGGGCACGAACGGGTCAGGGAAGAGCACGATCCTGCGCACGCTCGCGGGGCTCATCGAGCCGGTGGCGGGAGAGTGCTCCGTGCTCGGTGCGTGGCCCGGGACCAATGCGGCCCGCGTGGCCTACCTGCCCCAGCACCCCGCATCGCTCGCCACGCTCCCGCTGCGCGCCCGCGACGTGGTGGGGATGGGCCGCTTCCCCCTGCTCGGCCTGGTGCGCCGGTCGGGCACCATCGACCGCGAGGCGGTGGACGACGCGATGACGCGGATGTCCGTGACCGTCTTCGGGGACAAGCCGTTGCACGCGCTCTCGGGCGGGCAGCAGCAGAGGGTGCATCTCGCGCAGGTCCTCTCGCGGCGGGCTGACGTGCTGCTGCTCGACGAACCCACGGCGGGCCTCGATGCCCAGGGCCGCAAGGCGGTGGCACGGATGGTGGAGGAGGAGCGCGCGGCGGGACGCTGCGTGGTGATGGCCACGCATGACCTGGTCGACGCCGAGCCGGCAGACACCGTGCTGCTGCTCGCCCACAGGCTCATCGCCCAGGGCCCGCCCGGGGAGACCCTGACGGACGCGAACCTGCGTGCCTGCTACGGGTTCACCGACCGCCACTGAGGAGCGACGGGAACCAGCGGGTCAGACGCGCTCGATGATGGTGGCTGTGCCCATGCCGCCGCCGGTGCACATGGTGACGAGTCCGGTCTGCAGGTCGCGCCGCTCGAGCTCGTCAAGGAGAGTGCCGATGAGCATCGCGCCCGTCGCGCCGATCGGGTGGCCGAGGGCCATCGCGCCGCCGTTCACGTTGACCTTCGCGGGGTCCACCCCCGTGTCCTTGAAGAACTTCAGCACCACCGAGGCGAACGCCTCGTTCACCTCGAACAGGTCGATGTCGCCGAACGTCATGCCCGCCTTCTGTACCACCCGCTTGGCGGCGGGCCCCGGGGCGGTGAGCATGATGACCGGCTCGGTGCCGGCGACGGCAGTCATGACGATGCGGGCGCGCGGCTTCAGTCCGTGAGCCTTCGCGAAATCGGGGGACGTGACGAGCACCGCGCCCGCGCCGTCGACCACGCCGGACGAGTTGCCGCCGTGGTGCACGTGGTTGATCCTCTCGACCTGCGGGTACGCCTTGCGTGCCGTCTCGTCGATGGAGAGACCCTCGGGGTCCTTCTTGTACGAGCCCATGCCCTCGAAGCTGGGGGAGAGCTTGGCGAGGTCGGCGAGAGTGGTGCCGGGGCGCGGGTGCTCATCCTTGGCGAGCGCGAGCGATCCGTCGTCGTGGAGGATCGGCACGAGCGAGCGCTCGAAGCGGCCCTCCGCGATCGCCTCCGCCGCGCGGCGCTGTGACTCCACGGCGAGGGCGTCGCACTCCTCGCGGCTGAACCCCTCAACAGTGGCGATGAGGTCGGCGGAGATCCCCTGGGGGACCATGTCGAACTGGTCGCGCAGGTGGGCGTTGTTGGCGGTGAAGCCGTCCACGTGCATGGGCGAGGGCCGCGACATCGACTCCACGCCGCCGCCGACCACGCAGTCCTGCATGCCCGAGAGCACGCCCATCGCCGCGAAATTCACTGCCTGCTGGCCGGAGCCGCAGAAGCGGTTCAGGGTGACGCCGGGGGCATCGAGGGACCAGCCTGCATCGAGCGCCGCCATGCGGGCGATGTCCATGGAGTGGTCGCCGCTGCCGGCACCGCACCCCATGACCACGTCGTCCACGAGGGATGTGTCGAGACCGTTGCGGTCCCGCAGTGCGTTCAGCACCTGGGCGAGGATGCGCTGGGGGTGCACGTTGTGGAGTGCCCCCGACTCCTTGCCCTTGCCCCGCGGCGAGCGGACTGCATCGATGATCCAGGCTTCGCGATCCATGGCTGTTCCCTCCGGTTCCGGCGCCCTGCGCGCAACGACTAGACACTAGGCAAGCCGCCGCGGGACGATCCCATCGGTCGGCAGGGAGGCAACGGCATGATTCCTGAGTTCGTGACCCTGCGGGGCGAGGTGGAGGGCA
>CAYXRQ010000067.1:0-6732 GCA_964466765.1 uncultured Bifidobacterium sp.
ACCTGGTCGCGCTTCCCGGCGTCGGACTTGGCCCAGTTGAGCCCGTAGAGCGTGCGCGACTTCGTGTACACCGGAGTCTCGGTGGAGTTCTTGTACTTGGCCTGCCCCTCGACGCCCGGCAGGATGCGACCGCCGAAGGCGACGGCGTTGCCGTTCTCGTCGAAGATCGGGAACAGGACCCGGGCACGGAAGAAGTCCTGCATGCGACCGCGCTTGTTCTCGAACCCGAGTCCCAGCTCGCGCAGCATCGGGGCGGGCGCGCCGAGGGAGGTGCAGAGCACGTCCCAGTCGTCGGGCGCCCAGCCGATCCGGAAATGGCGTGCGACGTCACCCGCGAGGCCCCGGGAGCGCAGGTACTCCCTGGCGGGACGGGCATCGGGTGACTCGAGCAGCCGCTGGTGGTAGAAGGTCACCGCCTTCTCCATGACCTCCAGGAGCTCCTTGCGGTGCTTGCGCTGGCCGGTGTCGGGCCCGGAGGTGTAGCGCAGTTCGATCCCGCACTTGCCCGCCAGGCGCTCCACCGCACCGACGAAGTCGAGGTGCTCCGTCTCCATCACGAACGAGAAGACGTCGCCCTTGGCACCGCACCCGAAGCACATGTACCGGCCGGTCTCGTCGTTCACGCTGAAGGACCCGGTGCGCTCGGAGTGGAAGGGGCACAGACCGATCTGGCTGCGCCCGGAGCGGCGCAACTGGGTGTGCGGAGAGACGAGGTCAGAGAGAGTGACGGCAGCGCGCACGCGCTGGATGTCGTCCTCCGCGATCCCCATGCCCCACACCATAGTGTCGCCGTGCGGCGACCCGGGACGGCAGGAAGGCCCGGGTGAGGGAACTACCCCGCCGCGGACTCTGCCCGGACGGACGCCACGATCGACACCGTGAGGATGAGCCCGATGACGGAGAGCGACGCTGCGATCGGCATGTGCCACCAGTACGAGATGGTCATCTTCACCCCGACGAACGCGAGGATGACACCGAGGCCCGTCTGCAGGTACTGGAACCTGTCGCGCATGTCGGCGAGGAGGAAGTAGAGCGCGCGCAGACCGAGGATCGCGAACGCGTTGGAGGCGAAGGCGATGTACTGCTCCCCCGTGACGGCCAGGACCGCCGGCACGGAGTCGACGGCGAAGATGACGTCGGTGATCTCGACCATCACGAGGACGGCGAGGAGCGGTGTCGCGAGGCGCCTGCCGTTCACCCTGGTGAACATCTTCTGCCCGTCGAGCTCGTCGGAGGACGGCACGAACCTGTGGAAGATCCGCATGGCCCGACTGTCGGAAGGGTCGAAACTGTCCTCGTCAGCCCGGAGCAGCTTGATGCCCGAGTAGAGGAGGAACAGACCGAAGAGCACGAGGGTGAACTTGAAGGCATTGATGATCGCCACGCCCGCGAAGATGAACCCGAGCCGCATGGCGAGGGCGCCGAAGATGCCCCAGAAGAGGACCCTGTGTTGGTACTGGGCGGGGACCCTGAAGTGGGCGAAGAGAACCGCCCACACGAACACGTTGTCGACGCTCAGGCTCTTCTCGATGAGGTAGCCGCCCATGTACTCACCCGCTGCCGCGCCGCCGAACTCCCACAGCATGAGGACCCCGAACAGGAGGCCGATCCCGATCCACACGGCCGACTCGATGGCGGCCTCCCTGGTGTGGACCACGTGTGCCTTGCGGTGGATCACGAGGATGTCGATGAGCAACATCGTCGCGAGAAGGCCGATCAGGACAGGCCAGTGCCACCCCCCGATCTGGAGGTCCACCTTGCCGCCGCCTGAAGAGCCGCCCGCCGCGACGAGAAGGGACAAGACGGGTTGCGGGGCAAAACTCACTGACATGGAGTGTATGTGGACGGGTGGGGCCGCATATGGCTCACCCGCACGGCGTGACCGATGCCGCCTCCTGCGTCACTTGGTCTCGGACTTCGACCCGCCGATGACCGCCTGTGCCGCCGAGAGGCGCGCGATCGGCACGCGGTACGGGGAGCAGGACACGTAGTTGAGTCCGGCGCCGTAGAACAGCCCGATCGACTCCGGGTCCCCGCCGTGCTCACCGCAGACGCCCAGCTTCATCGACTTCTTCGTCTTGCGGCCGCGCTGGGCGGCCATGCGCACGAGCTCGCCGACGCCGTTCTGGTCGATCGTCTCGAACGGGTTGCGCTTCAGCAGCCCGGCCTCCAGGTACGCGGGCATCATCCGGCTCTCCACGTCGTCACGACTGAATCCGAACGTCATCTGGGTGAGGTCGTTCGTGCCGAAACTGAAGAAGTCCGCGACCTCGGCCAGCTCGTCGGCACGCAGGGCCGCGCGCGGCGTCTCGATCATGGTGCCGATGGTGACCTTGGGGCGCTTCGCCTTGCGGCCCTTCGGCGATGGGCGGGAGTTGATGTCGGACAGCACCTCTTCCACCCAGCCGCGGGCGAGGGCGAGCTCCTCGCGCGTGACGGTGAGCGGGATCATGATCTCCACGATCGGCTCGTAGCCCTTTGCGGCCACCTCGTCGGCGGCCTCCATGAGCGCCCGGACCTGCATGGCGTACAGACCCGGCTTGATGACGGCGAGACGCACTCCGCGCGTGCCGATCATCGGGTTCGCCTCCGACCAGGAGTGTGCGGCGCGCAGCAGCGCCTCCTCCTGCTTCGTGAGGCCCTTCGTGGCCTTCTTGATCTCCAGTTCGTTCACGTGCGGGAGGAACTCGTGCAGCGGCGGGTCGAGCAGGCGCACGGTGACCGGCAGGCCGGACATCTCCTTCAGCAGCGCGGCGAAGTCCTTCTTCTGCACCTTGCGCAGTTCCTCGAGCGCCGCGGTCTCCTCGGCCGGCGTGGAGGCGAGGATCATCCTGCGCACGACCGGCAGGCGGTCCGGCGCGAGGAACATGTGCTCCGTGCGGCACAGCCCGATGCCCTGGGCGCCGAGCTCGCGGGCCTTCTTCGCGTCCTCGTCGGTGTCGGCGTTGGCGCGCACGTCCATCTTCCCCTTGCGGACCTCGTCGGACCACTTGAGGATGATGTCGAACTCCTTCGGGGGCTTGGAACCCGCGAGCGTGAGCTGGCCGAGCATGATCTCGCCGGTGGTCCCGTCCAGGGAGATCCAGTCCCCCTGCTTGACAGTGACGTCACCGACCGCGAACGACTTGCCGGAGATGCGCACCGCATCGGCCCCGACGACCGCGGGTGTGCCCCACCCTCGTGCGACGACGGCGGCGTGGCTGACGAGCCCGCCGCGGGAGGTGAGGATGCCCTTGGCGACCATCATGCCGTGGACGTCCTCGGGGCTGGTCTCGCTGCGCACGAGGATGACGTCCTCGCCCTTCTTCGCGGCTGCCTCTGCCTCGTCTGCCGTGAAGTAGACGCGGCCCACCGCGGCACCCGGCGACGCCGCGAGCCCCTTGGCGATGGCCTTCGACTTGTTCGCGAACTGCGGGTGCAGGACCTGGTCCAGGTGGTCGGCCGCCACGCGCATGATCGCCTCGTTGCGGGAGATCTTCCACGCCTGCTTGCCGGTGCCGGTCGGCTTCGTCATGTCCACCGCCATGCGGAGCGCGGCCGCACCGGTGCGCTTGCCGACGCGGGTCTGCAACATCCACAACTTGCCCTGGTCGATCGTGAACTCGGTGTCGCACATGTCCTTGTAGTGGCGCTCGAGCCGGGCGAAGATGGTCATCAACTCAGCGTGGATGGCGGGGAACTTCCGCTTGAGTGCGTTCAGGTCCTCGGTGTTGCGGATGCCCGCCACGACGTCCTCGCCCTGTGCGTTCACGAGGAAGTCGCCGTAGGGCTTGTTCTCGCCGGTTGCGGCGTTGCGCGTGAAGCCCACGCCTGTGCCGGAGTTGTCGTCACGGTTGCCGAACACCATGGCCTGCACGTTCACTGCCGTGCCGAGCTCGTGGCTGATCTTCTCGCGCACCCGGTAGGCGATCGCGCGGGGCCCGTTCCACGAACGGAACACGGCCTCGATCGCGCCGCGGAGCTGCTTGGCGGGGTCCTGCGGGAACGGCCTGCCGGTCTCCTTCGCGACGACCTTCTTGTAGGTCTCGCACAGTTCCTTCAGCGCCGGTGCGGGGATGTCCGCGTCGGTCTTCGCCTTGGCCTTCGTCTTGGCGGCCTCGAGCGGGTGCTCGAACTTGTCGCCCTCGATCCCGAGGACGATCCGGCCGTACATGGAGATGAACCTGCGGTAGGAGTCGTACGCGAACCGCTCGTTCTGCGTGGACTCTGCGAGGCCCTTCACGCTGCGGTCGTTCAGGCCGAGGTTGAGGACGGTGTCCATCATGCCCGGCATCGAGAACTTGGCGCCCGAGCGCACCGAGACGAGCAGCGGGTCCTTCGGGTCGCCGAGTCGACGGCCCATCTTCTTCTCGAGGGCGGCGACATGGCGCCGCACCTCCTCGTCGAGGCCCTTCGGCCACCCGCCGTGCATGTACGCACGGCACGCATCAGTGGAGATGGTGAAGCCGTGCGGGACGGGCAGCTTCAGCACGCTCATCATCTCGGCCAGGTTCGCGCCCTTGCCGCCGAGAAGGTCCTTCAGTTCCATCGGAGGACGGCGATGTGAATGGTCGAATGCATAGACGTACGTCACAGTCGCGAGTCTAAGGGCGGGCAACGGCGCGGCCCCAACGAGCACGCCTACACTGCCCGTCAGTGCTCCCCGATCGGTCACGCGGCTCCCGTCGCGGTCTCACCCTGCTCGGCTTCGCCACGTCGGTGCGGCCGGGGTTCCCCCTCTTCCTCCTGCTCATCGGCCTGCTGTACCCGTTCCCCCTGGGCGTGTGGGTCGCGGCCTCCCTCGCGGTGTTCACGGTTGTCCACGAGCTCGGTCATGCCGTGGTCGCCCGGCTCTTCGGCTGCGAGGCACGCATCTCCCTCGACTTCATGGTCGCCTACGCGACCTTCTCCCCCGCCCCCGGCCTCACCCGGGCGCGCCGGGCCGCGATCGCGGTTGCCGGGCCGGCCTCACAGGTGGCACTCGCGGTGGCGTTCGTCCTCCTGGCGGGGGCCAGCCCCTTCTCCGCCGATGACATCTCGTCGTCCGATGCCCTCACGGCCGTGTGGTGGACGGGCATCGCGCTGGGGCTCGTCAACCTCGTCCCGCTCGTGCCCCTGGACGGCGGTGCGGTCATGACGATGCTCATGGATGCGCTGTTCCCCGGGCGCGGTGCCGGGATCATGCTCCGTGCGAGCATCATCATCACGGCGGCCGCGCTCGCGTGGATGCTCGTGAGCGGCACCTCCGGTCTCCTCTTCTTCTCCGCGTTCCTGCTGTGGCTGCAGTGGCGGACGCTGCGCGGGCAGAAGCTGCTCGCCGCTGCCGGGCACCGGGCGACGGGGGCGCCGACAGGCTTCGCGCCTGTCGATGCCGTTGCCGCCGAGGAGATCCTCGGCGTCTCAGGTGCGGGGCAGGCCCTCTCCTACTGCAGGACGGCGTACGCGCACTGCCCGTCCAGCGAGGTGGCGGTGGTCGCAGCACGTGCGGCCTGCGTTCTCGGTGACTCGGGTGCGGCGCTCGAGTGGGTCGCGACGGCGGTGGCGCTCTCGTTCGACGACCTGGACACGCTCGCCAGGCTCAACCTCGGCACGGAACTCGACGCGCTGCGCGCCGACCCGCGCTATGCGGCACTCGTGTCGCGCCTCAGCGTCTCATAGGCCGGGCGGGCGCAGGGGCTCGCCCGCGTCGGTCCCGCGGGGTGCGCGCACGATCGACCAGACAGAACCGCGTGACGTGACGGTGCAACCCGCCGGTGCGTCCCCCGCCGGCACGGCGCGCAGCACCACGGGGGCGGAGCTGTTGCGCGAGTCCATGCGCTCCACCAGTTCCTGGCCCGGGTAGCAGCCCTTCGTGAAGCTGACGGCGACGGCAAGCACACCGGTCCCGGCCGGAACGTCGCCCTCCTCGATGTCGGTCCCCATCGACGGCCACCGTGCGTCCGCCCTCATCGTCTCGATCACGGAGGCGTCGACTGCGGTCCCCCTGACCGGGAGGTCCTCCGCCCTCGCCACCACGTCCACGGAGTCATCCCCGCCCCACCATGCCGTGGCCAGGCCAGGCACGCGGCCGACGGCACCGAGTGCACCCGGCCCACGGAACGCGCGCACAACCCAGTCGGACGCGCGCATCGTCACCTTCGACCGCAGCACGTACCTCTGCAGGCGCGCGACGACCTTCTCGCCGAAGCCACTCTCGACATCGAGCGTGTAGACGGTGTCCACGTGGCGCACCACCCGCACGAGCGCGGTGACATGGCCCGTCGGCGCGAGGAGCAGCGAGTGCGCCGATCCGCCGACGGGGATAGAGGCGACGTCCTGGGCGAGCTGCGAGTGGAGGAACGTCCCCGCGTCGTCGCCCTGCACGATCACGACGTCACGGGCGAGGTCCGCGCGCACGATGCCCGTCATCAGGCGACTGTCCCGGCCTCGCGGCGGCGCGCCGTCATGCGGCGAGCCGCGGGCACGGCCGCGAGCAGCGCGGCGGCCTTGTTGTGGCACTCGAGGTCCTCGTCGGCGGGGTCGCTGTCCGCCACGATCCCTGCGCCCGCCTGGAGGCTGGCTCCGCCCGGCCCGACGAACATCGTGCGGATCGCGATCGCGGTGTCGAGGTTGCCGGAGAAGTCCACGTACCCCACGACGCCCGCGTACGGCCCGCGCTTCACCGGTTCGAGTTCGTCGATGATCTCCATCGCGCGCACCTTCGGCGCGCCGCTCACGGTGCCTGCCGGCATCGTGGCACGGAGGACGTCGATC
>CAYXRQ010000068.1:0-6722 GCA_964466765.1 uncultured Bifidobacterium sp.
GAGCGCCAGTTCCGCAACACATACGAGGAGGCGAACCGTCTCGCCGGCCCCACGGGCGAGAACCTCCTGCGCCTGCTCGAGCAGCGCCTCGACAACGTCGTGTTCCGCGCCGGATGGGCCAGCACCCGCCCGCAGGCACGCCAGTTCGTCAGCCACGGCCTGGTCCAGGTCGACGGCAAGCGCGTGAACATCCCTTCGTTCCGCGTGAAGAAGGGCCAGGTCGTGTCGCTCTCGCCGAAGGCGCAGAACATGATCCAGATCCAGCACAACATCGACACCCTCGACCGTCCGCTCGTCGGCTGGCTCGAGGGAGGGTCGAACCAGGTGACCGTCCGTGAGCTCCCGCAGCGCGAGCACATCGACGTGCCCGTCCGCGAGCAGCTCATCGTCGAGCTCTACTCGAAGTAACCGCGAGAACCGTCCCAGAAGGAGAGCAGCATGCTTGTTATTCAGCGCCCCACAGTCGAGGCTCTCGGCGAAGACCACCCGACCCGCCAGCGGTTCGCCGTCGGCCCGTTGGAGCCCGGCTTCGGCCACACCATCGGCAACTCGATGCGCCGTGCCCTGCTGTCGTCCATCCCCGGTGCCGCGATCACCACGGTGAAGTTCGACAACGCCCAGCACGAGTTCACCACGATCCCCGGCATGACCGAGGACGTCACCGAGTTCATCATGAACCTGAAGGACGTCGTCGTGCGCAGCGAGAGCGACGAGCCCGTTGTCATCCGCGTCGACGTGAAGGGCCCGAAGGGCCTCACCGCAGGTGACCTGGTGCTCCCGACCGGAGTCGAGGTCCTCAACACCGACCTGCACCTCGCCACGCTGAACTCCAGCGGTCACCTCGCACTCGACATCACCATCGAGCGCGGCCGCGGCTACATGTCCACCGACCGTGATGCGGACAGCCGTGTCATCGGCGTCATCCCGATCGACGCGATCTTCTCGCCCGTCCGTCGCGTGATGTTCGAGGTGGAGCCCACCCGCGTCGCCCAGAGCACCAACTTCGACCGCCTCGTCCTCGACATCGAGACCGACGGTTCGATCTCGCCGCGCGAGGCGCTCGCCTCGGCAGCCGCGACCCTGCGTTCGCTCGTCGACCTCATCGCCACCCTGTCCGAGGAGCCGCAGGCCCTCGAGCTGAGCGAGCCCGTCGGGGCGAGCGTCGGCGTGCCGGACCTGGACCTCCCCATCGAGGACCTCGACCTGTCGGAGCGCCCGCGCAACTGCCTCAAGCGTGCCCAGGTCAACACGATCGGCGAGCTTGTCCTCAAGTCCACCGACGACCTGCTGAACATCACCAACTTCGGCCAGAAGAGCCTGGACGAGATCATCCAGAAGCTCGACGAGCGCGGCCTCAGCCTGCGCGCCTGACCCCGGACTGACTGAAGGAGCAACACCATGGCAACACCACGTCGCGCCCCCCGCTTCGGCGGCAGCGCCGCGCACCAGCGCCTGATGATGGCGAACCTGGCCGCGTCGCTCTTCGCCGCGGAAGGCATCGTCACCACCGAGGCGAAGGCGAAGGCCCTCCGTCCGGTGGCCGAGAAGCTCATCACCAAGGCCAAGAAGGCACAGGCCGACTCGCCGATGCGCATCCACCGGATCCGCCAGATCCAGGCCGTTCTCGGCGACAAGGAGATGACCACCAAGCTCGTCGAGGAGGTCGCGCCGCGCTACCTCCAGCGCAACGGTGGCTACACCCGCATCCTGAAGCTCGGCACCCGCCAGGGCGACGCCGCGCCGATGGCGCGCATCGAACTGGTCTGAGAGGACCGCCGGTGACCGCACCGGAGAGCACAGAACCTGACGGGCCCGCCACACGGCGGGCCCGTTTCGTTGTCGCCTACGACGGCGCGCACTTCCACGGGTTCGCCGGCAACGACGGCGTGACGACGGTGGAGGGCGAACTGGCGCGGGCCGTGTCCAAGGTGGTCCGGGTGCCGGTGGAGTTCTCCGTGGCCGGCCGAACCGACGCCGGCGTGCACGCGCGCGCCCAGGTCGTCAGCTGCGACCTGCCGGGGTCCACCGACCTCGCCTCCCTCACGGGCAGCGTGAACGCGCTGTGCCGGCCGCACATCGCGGTGCGCGACGCACAGTGGGCCGAGCCTGGTTTCGACGCCCGCTTCTCCGCCACCTGGCGCCGTTACAGGTACCTCGTGCTGAACACCCCGACACCCGACCCGATGCTCGTCGGCCGGGCATGGCACGTGCGCGAGCCCCTCTCCCTGCCGCTCATGAACCTGGCGTGCGACGGCCTGATCGGGGAGCAGGACTTCACCAGCTTCTGCCGCCGCCCGGACACCCCCGAGGGGGCGCAGCCCGCGAGCATGAAGAGGTACGTGATGAGCGCCGGCTGGGTCGACAACGGTGACGGGACCCTCGTGTTCGACATCCGGGCGAACGCGTTCTGCCACCAGATGGTCCGTTCCGTCACCGGGTTCCTCGTGGAGGTCGGCCTCCGCCGCCGCCCCGCCTCCGACACGCGGGCCGTGATCCTCGGCCGCGACCGCCGGCTCGTGCCAGTTCTCGCCCCGCCGCAGGGCCTGACCCTCTGGGAAGTGGGGTACGACGGGGTGCGCATCCACCCCTGAGGGCGGATTTTTTGGCCCCGGGGCCCGTTGTGAGGCGGTGCCGAGGGCGCGTATCCTTCACTGTCCCCGTGTGACGGGGCGGCGGGTCGGTCGGCGACCCCCACAAAGGAAAGTCTCATGCGTACCTACTCACCGAAAGCAAGCGAGATCCAGCGCGCCTGGCACGTGGTCGATGCCGAGGGCATGGTCCTCGGCCGTCTCTGCACCGAGGTCGCCCGCATCCTGCGCGGCAAGCACAAGCCGGTCTTCGCCCCCCACATGGACATGGGCGACCACGTCATCATCATCAACGCATCCAAGGTCGTCATGACCAAGGGCAAGGCCGACAAGAGCATGGTGTACACCTACTCCGGCTACCCGGGCGGCCTCAAGAGCGAGACCTACCAGAACCTGCTCAACCGCAAGCCCGCCGACGCGATCGCGCGCTCGGTCGCCGGCATGCTGCCGAAGGGCCCGCTCGGCCGCCAGATGATCAAGAAGCTGAAGGTGTACGCCGGTGCCGAGCACCCGCACGCAGCACAGAAGCCCGTCGTCCTCGACCTCAGCGGCGCCAAGGCCCGCTGAGCACCGCCGCAGAAGGAAACCACATGGCAAACGCACCTCTCACACAGACCACCGGCCGCCGCAAGGAGGCCGTCGCCCGTGCCGTGCTCCGCGCCGGCAGCGGCACCATCACGGTGAACGGCAAGCCGATCGAGGCGTACTTCACCACCGCGACGCAGCGCATGGTCGTCACCGAGGCGCTCCGCGTCACGTCGCTCGAGACCGCCTACGACGTCAGCGCCAACATCTTCGGCGGCGGCGTCACCGGCCAGGCCGGCGCTCTGCGCATGGCGATCGCCCGCTCCCTCGTCGAGCTCGACCCCGAGCTGCGCCCGGTCCTCAAGAAGGCCGGCCTCCTCACGCGTGATGCACGCCGCAAGGAGACCAAGAAGTACGGCCTCAAGAAGGCGCGCAAGGCGCCGCAGTTCACCAAGCGTTGATGCTCGCCCCGCGCGGCGCGCGGGGACGCAACGATCATGCTCCACTTCGGCACTGACGGTGTCCGCGGGGTCGCCCTCGAGGAACTCACCGTGGAATCCGTGCGCGACCTCGCCCGCGCGGTCGCCCGTGTGCTCTCGCCCGCGTCCGTCGTGGTCGGCCGGGACACCCGCGAGAGCGGGGAGACGCTCGAGCGTGCGGTCGTCGACGGTCTCGCCGCCGAGGGCGTCACGGTGCACCTCATGGGCGTGGCACCCACGCCGGCCATCGCGTTCGCGGCGGAGCGCCACGGTCATGTCGCGATCGCGCTGACCGCATCGCACAACCCCTACACCGACAACGGGGTCAAGGTATTCGCCGCCGGGGGGTCGAAACTCTCCGACACCCAGCAGATCGAGATCGAGCGCGAGTGGCACGCCCTCTCCACGGAGCGCCCGCCAGTCGCGCTCGGTCAGGTGCACGATGCCTCCGTCATCCTCGACGAGTACGCCGGGAACAGGGTCGGCATCGTCGGTGCCGGCGCACTGCGCGGGCTGCGCGTGGTCGTGGACTGCGCGAACGGAGCGATGTCGGGCGTCGCCCCGCGGGTGCTGTCGGCACTGGGTGCGGACGTGCTGTCCATGAACGACTCACCGAACGGACGGAACATCAACGAGGGCTGCGGTGCGACCGTCCCCGGCCCGCTCGCGGGACGCGTTGTCTCCGAGGGCGCGGACATCGGCATCGCCTTCGACGGTGACGGCGACCGTCTGATCGCCGTGGACGCCGCAGGGAACATCATCGACGGCGACCGCATCCTCGCGGTCGCCGCGGTCGACCTGGCGGCCCGTGGGCTGCTGCGGAACAGGGGCGTCGCCGTGACGGTGATGACGAATCTCGGGTTCCACCGCGCCATGGAGGCGGCGGGAGTCAGCGTCGTGGTGACGCCCGTCGGCGACCGCAACATCCTCGTCGCACTCGATGAGCACGACTTCGTGCTGGGCGGGGAGCAGAGCGGCCACATCGTGCACAGGGCGCATGCGACCACGGGCGACGGCCTGCTCGCCGCGGTCCTGCTCATGGAGGACCTCGTGCGCACGTCACGGTCCCTCGCCGAGGCCGCGTCGGTGATGCTGCAGTGGCCCCAGGTGATGGTCAACGTGCGCACGGTGGAGCGACTCGCCAACCCGGCGGCGGACCTGGAACAGGAAATTGCCGCATGCGAGGAGAGGCTGGGGGAGGAAGGGCGCATCCTCGTGCGTTCATCCGGCACGGAACCGCTCGTGCGCGTGATGGTGGAGGCCAGTGACGACGCGACAGCGCTCGGCATCGCCGGCGACCTCGCGGGGGCGCTCGTGGCCCGCTTCGGCGGCAGCATCGAAGGGACGCACTGAGGCCGCCCGCGCGGCTCGGTAAGGTCGGCTCCATGTGCGGCATCATCGGGATCGTCTCCAGGCCGTCGTCACGGCCGGTTCCCGCCGCCGCCGACGTCATCACTCTCCTCGATGAGGCGGTGGCCGCCGGTGACGACCTCGAGTCCGCCGCGCGGAGCCTCGCCGCCGCGGACGCCCTGCTGCGCGGTGATGCGGGCATCACGGCACTCGCCGGGAACCTCACCCTCGCATCGGAGATCACTGCCCGGCTCGACCGCGTCGACACCAGGGCGGATGCCGCCGAGGCGGTCCTCGACGCGATGCACGGGGATTCCTCCGCGATCGACGCCGCGGCGGCGAGGGTGTCGGCGGTCCGCGATGCCTCGTGGGCCCTGCGCCGGGACCGGCTCCGCTCTGCCGACGCAGTGCACGCACTGGCCGGCGCCGGTGCCGCGCCCCACACCCTCCACGGGTACCTGTCGGTGCAGCAGGCACTCTCCGCCATCGACCGCATGGAGGTGCGCGGCAGGGACTCCGCAGGTGTGAGCGTCATCGTCTGGGGTGCGGACCTGTCGGCGGTCACCTCGCGCTTCGCCGCCGAGATCGCGCGGCGCGGCAGCGACCCGTTGTTCACGAACAACAGCATCCGGGCCGCCGCCGGGAACCTGGTGTTCGTCTACAAGGCAGCCGCGGAGATCGGCGAACTGGGTGACAACACCCGCAACATGCGCGCGGCCGTCTCCGCGGACGAGGTGCTGCGTGCCGCGCTCGGGTCGGCCGGTGCCCGTGTGACGGTCCTCGGCCACACGCGGTGGGCCAGCGTCGGCATCATCAGCGAGCCGAACGCCCACCCGGTGACCGGCGAGGAAGTCGGCTCCGCCGGCGACACCGTGTCGATCGCCGTGCTGAACGGCGACGTCGACAACCACGCCGACCTCAAGGCGCGCCACGGCCTCCGATTCGCCGACCCGATCACCACGGACGCCAAGGTCATCCCCGCCCTCGTGGACAGGCTCCGCCCCGCGGAGGCGGGCGTCGATGGCGCGTTCCGCGCCGCGGTGAGCCAGTTCGAGGGCTCCGTCGCGGTCGGGTACTGCGACGCCGCCGATCCCGGCCGCCTTCTCTTCGCCCTCTCCGGAAGCGGGCAGGGCTGCTACGTCGGCATCGCCGAGGACCGCTTCGTGGTGGCGAGCGAGCCGTACGGGGTCGTGGAAGAGACCTCCGCGTTCGTGCGTCTCGACGGAGAGACACCCGTGGACCCCGCACGGCCCACGTCGCGCGGCCAGGTCGCTGTGCTCCACGCTGATTCCGCCGGCACCGTTGCCGGCATCACGATGTCGGCCTACGACGGCACGCCGATCGCCCTCGAGGAGGCTGGAGTGCGCACCGCCGAGGTCACCACGCGCGACATCGACAGGGGTGATGCGCCGCACTTCCTCCTCAAGGAGATCACCGAGGCCCCGCGCAGTTTCCGCAAGACCCTGCGCGGACGCGTGAGCGAGACCGACGGCATGTTCGTGCCCGACCTGGACGAGGCCACGTTCCCCGCGCACGTGCGCGAGAGGCTGTCCTCCGGCGCGATCCGGCGGATCCGTGTGATCGGGCAAGGGACCGCCGCGGTGGCGGGGACGTCCCTCGTCCCCGTCCTCAGCGAGTTGCTTCCCCACGAGGTCAACGTGGCGGCACTGACGGCAACGGAGCTGTCGGGCTTCGCCATGGAGGCGGACATGTCCGACATGCTCGTGATCGCGGTGAGCCAGAGCGGCACCACGACCGACACGAACCGCACCGTCGACCT